>JANLSA010000024.1:0-3922 GCA_031362085.1 Bacteroidota bacterium
TGTTTAGTGGTATTGTTGTAATATTTTTTTCAATTTTATTAAATAATAAATTAACTATGGATACAGATATAAAAAATCTTCTCCAATCTGGAGATGCACAGTTAACCAAACTGCAGCAGATAGTGCAGCAGTCTATTTCTGAAGAAAAATTAATTGTAGAAAATCTTTTAAATCCGCCGAAAGAAATTTTAACAAAAGGCCAAAGTATTTCAGATAAAGTTGCCCGATTCGGTGGCAGCTGGTATTTTATAATTATGTTTTCAGTCATTCTGCTAGTCTGGATATTATTCAATACACTGACACCACAAAAAGATAATTTCGACCCCTACCCTTTTATTCTGATGAATTTGCTATTATCTGCAATCGCCGCTTTACAGGCGCCAGTTATTATGATGAGCCAAAACAGGAAAGAAGAAAAAGACAGGAAAAGAAGTGAAAATGATTACCTCATTAATCTGAAAGCCGAGTTAGAATTAAGAAGCCTGCACCAGAAAATTGATTTACTATTAGAAGAACAAATAAAAGTATTGTTTGAAAGCCAGGCAAAACAATTAGAGTTGTTGAAAAAAATTGAAGCAAAATTAGAAACCCCTTAAAAAATTTTTATACCTGAGGCGGAAGAGTTTCTGTTGTTTCATCCGGTAACGATTCACTCAACGGTTTCTGATTTTCCATTTCTTTTTTCCGTTGCAGCACATTAATATGAAACAACGAATGTTTTTTCAAATGGTACTTTTGTGGTTCACCTAATAAAAAACCATAAGGATGTAAGCCGGGCACAGCGTCAAATATTACTTTCAATATAGCAGTTAACGGGATAGCTAAAAATAAACCGGGCAGACCCCATAGCTCACCAAATAGAAATAAAACAAAAATAGCCACCAATGGGTTCAAACTTACTTTGTGACCAATTACAAGCGGAGCTACCAGGTTAGAGTCAATCATATGAATAATCCATAATACAGTAAATGCAGTTAGCGGTTGCCATCCGGTATCCGTAGTAATAAAAGATACCAGCAATGCTAACAGGGAACCCACTATCATACCCAGATAAGGAATGATACAAAAAGTGGCAATCACAAAACCAAGAATGATCGGATAGCCAATCCCTATAAAATACAGAACCGCAGCATTAGCGGCACCAATAATGATGATATCCAGAAACTGGCCAAAAAGATACCCCTTTATTACATGTTCTATTTTTTGGATTGTGTCATCTATTTGTTCTTTATCGGCAGCAGAAAAAACTTTATAAAAGAATTCAATAAAAAAATGTCGATAATAAATTAGAAAAAATATGTAAAGCGGAATTAGAAAAATGTTTATCATCACTGTGGAAATAACACCCAGCAAACTGGATGGCATTAAAAGAGAACTGTTTTGAAGTTGTGATATCTGTTCCTGTATTTTCTCTGCCACTACTGACTTTTTCATGGTCAATTTTTGCGCCGCAAAATCCCTTACATCATTAATCAACAGGTTTATTTTTTTTGAAATCTCCGGAATATTTTCCGTGAAAATACTAATCTGAGTAATTAAAACATAGCCAATCACACCTAAGATCATTGTGAAAATAAATACAGATGTAAAAGCAGCCATCCCTTTTGAAAAACCCCATCTTTCCAGCTTCATGCAAAAAGGAAAGATCATAACCGAAAATATGATAGAAAACAAAATCGGTACAATTACCACTTTAAGATGATACAATGCAAAGGAGACGAATATGCTAGAAATAAGAATGGCAGCGAGACGAAGAATATACGGATAACGAATTGGATTCATAATAACATTTAATGTTTTAGGGTTTATATCACCTTGCAAGGTAGATTAATAATTTTAGAGCTGTCCTTTTAAGATTAAATATTTGAGTTTTGGATATTTAATTAAAAAATTATGAGAAAAATTCAGAAATTGAAAAATCAAATTATCTATCTTTAAATTGATGTAATTTAGCATAACAAAAATTTCTATTTATGTTAAAAAGTATAACAACTTCATTCCTTCTTTTTCTTTCTATAACAATTATTGCTCAAAACCGGATGACCCCGGAACTACTCTGGAAACTGGGAAGAGTATCCGCAAAAGGAATTTCTAAAGATGGAAAATATATTGTTTACACAGTAAGCACACCCGATGTGGATGCAAATAAAAGTAAACGCAAGTCTTATTTTATTCCAGTAAATGGAGGTAATGCAATTGAGGTGAATAATCCGGATAGCATGCTTAGCGATAAAAATATTTCGCCTAATGGAAAATATTTAGTTAGCAATAAAGAAGTGAAAGTGAAAAATATTATGGGTAGTGATTTTTACCCTGAACTGAAAAAATCAAATGCCTATATTTTTGATAATCTGAACAACCGGCATTGGGATACCTGGGAAGAAGGAAAATTTGATCATGTGTTTATTTCAAAATTAGAAAATGGGAAATCAGTCGAGGAAAAAGATTTGATGCCCAATGAACCTTATGACTGTCCGCAAAAACCATTTGGTGGTGATGAAGATTATGCCTGGAGTCCGGACGGCAAGAACATTGTTTATGTTACCAAAAAAAAATATGGAAAAGATTATGCAGTAAGTACGAATACCGATCTCTATTCCTATAATATTGAATCGGGCAAAACAGAAAATTTAACAATGCAAAATAAGGGATATGATATCAATCCATCTTTCAGCAAAAACGGAACATTAGCCTGGATGAGTATGAAAAGAGATGGCTATGAATCAGACAAGCAGGACCTGGTTGTATCCACCGGAATGGGTGTAACAAACCTAACAAAACACAGAGATGAAATTCATGTAGAAGGTTTTCGATGGTCTGATGATGGTAGACGAATTTTCTTTTGGGCTCCCATAAACGGAACACTTCAGTTATTTGAAGTAGATTATACCGGTGCCACTATGAAACTACCGGAAATCAGACAGATCACTAAAGGTGATTTTGATGTAAATAATATTATCGGACAGTCAGGCAATACACTAATCGTATCACGTACCGATATGAATCATGCTGCAGAATTATATTCTGTTGACATTTCAGGTGGAGATATGAAACAATTGACTCATGTAAATGATGAAACATATAATTCCATTGGCATGTGTAAAACAGAAAGAAAATGGGTAACCACTACCGATGGGAAAAAAATGCTTGTCTGGGTAATCTATCCCCCCGATTTTGATCCCAACAAAAAGTATCCAACATTATTATATTGCCAGGGTGGCCCACAGTCACCTCTTACACAATTTTATTCTTTCCGCTGGAATTTTCAATTGATGGCTTCCCAGGGTTATATTGTAGTTGCACCTAACAGAAGAGGTATGCCGGGATATGGTACAAAATGGAATGAACAGATTAGTAAAGATCATGGCGGCCAGGTAATGAATGATTATTTATCTGCAATCGATAATATAAGCAATGAAAAATTTGTGGATAAAACCAGGCTGGGTTGTGTAGGTGCAAGCTATGGTGGATATTCAGCTTTTATGCTTGCGGGTATTCATAAAAACCGATTCAAAACTTTTATTGCACACGATGGAATTTTTGATACTAGGAGTATGTATGGCACCACCGAAGAACTCTGGTTTGTAAACTATGACTATGGTGGCCCATACTGGGATAAGACAAATGCAGCTGCCCAAAAATCGTACAACCAGTTTAACCCGATTAATTATGTTGATAAATGGAATACGCCTATGCTGATAATACAGGGGGGTAAAGATTATCGTGTACCGATTGAACAAGGTTTGCAAGCATTTCAGGCAGCACAGATACGGGGTATTAAAAGCAAACTACTTTATTTGCCAGATGAAAACCATTGGGTGATCAGTGCACAAAATGCATTGATATGGCAAAAAGAGTTTTATAAATGGCTGGATGAAACAATGCCGACAACCGGAAAAAAGAAAGGATTCTGATATTTTCA
>JANLSA010000026.1:0-1550 GCA_031362085.1 Bacteroidota bacterium
GTTGCAAGTACAGTTTGATCCTGTTGAATCTCCACAGGTCGAATTAATTTTTGTGAAACTGATTGCCAGACTATCGGCGTCATTAATAGTGACAGTATCTGAAAGATGGCAACCGAGCGAATCACTGATTGCAACTGTATATTGTCCGGCATACAGCGTGGGTGTAGAAGGTTGAGTCCCCATGCTCTTGGACCAACTGTATTTATAAGGGGGCGTGCCGCCTGTTACATTCACGCTGGCACCACCGTCTGAACCACCGTGGCAATAGACATTATGTTTGGTTAGAACATCGTTAAAATAAATACACCTTTTAATGGCTGTTGTAAAAATTGAAATCGATTCAGTACTATCACTAGTTGTTGAAGATCCATTTATACTATCTCCGGAAAATGCAAAACTTCCAAAATCTTTCCAAAGCGATCCATTCCATCCGGCTATTCTCATGTATTCAGGATTTATGAAATTGCAATTATCATGATTCCAGGAAATCTTTAAACGGACTTTTGATGTCCCTGCATTACGAGTCAGTTTCCAGTATTCGCAAGTGTTAAGATGTTCCAGGGTTGAATCCAGGATATTTCCAAGTGTTTGTGCTTGCTGAACATATTGAGCTGTATATCCATCTGTCACGGCTGAAGGAGCAGTAATTTCTACGGGACGATATCCATAGGAAATATTTTTCCCAACCGGAAAAACAAAGGCTGTATTCCCCATTTTTTTAAACGGGCCGTTTACAAAGGACGAGTCGCTTGCTCCGCTTGCTTTTACTCCATTTTCAAGGGTAATTAAATTAGTAGTATAGAAGGTGATAATTCCTTTTTGAAAAACGAGCGAATCTGAAATTGTAAGTGGTGTGTTTAAGGTTAATGTACCACTTGGTTTATTAATTACTAATTTCTTAAACACAGGAGTATAAGCAGATGATTTATTAATTGATTGCGAAGCATTACCATTGAATATGGCTTTTCCTCCATTGACACCAAAAGAAATGGGAAAAGTACCATCCACCGTTACATTACCTCCAAAGTTAGAAGCATAATTAAATGCAGGATAAAGAAAACCAGAACCTTTTTGTATGAATGTTACATTGCCATTAAAATAATCGATGGAATTGTATGACATTTTTAAATAATGGCTACTCGTACTTGAATCTTTAATCGTTGTCGTTGAGTTAAAAACATTTCCTCCATGCCAAATCACATCAGAGGATCCATATTTGGTGATGTTTACAAGGCCATTAAAAGTGGTTCCCTTCACTTCAATGTTTCTCCCCAAAAAAGTAAAATTACCGTTGAAAATATTACCGCCCTCTAAAATTAGTTTGCTGTTTAGAGAATCTAAAAAAAATGATTGGCTTGCATTCCCAACTTGTGTAAAATTTTTAATAGTTATGATTCCGGAAGTATTATCAAGAATATCAATGGTTCCATTTTCATCAAGGATTGTTGACCCATCAGTAGCGAAAACTATCTTGGAAACATTATTATTGATTGTTAATGCTCCTTTAAATATGCATTGTCCCGTATTGCTTAAAAAAAATGTATTACTTG
>JANLSA010000045.1:0-4149 GCA_031362085.1 Bacteroidota bacterium
AGGATTTGCCCATCATCATTTCGGTGATGCTCTCGATCCAGCACGCATTTTCAACTTATGGCTGGATCATTCTTGCTGGTGCCGCACTGGCATCATATGATGGCGATGGTGTAAGTGATGATGAAGATAAATGTCCGAACCTGGCAGGTTTAAAAGAAAATAATGGATGCCCTGAAATTAAAAAAGAGATTATTGAAAAAGTAAATTATGCTGCTCAACGGATTCAATTCAGTTATGCAAAAGCAGATTTATTGCCCGCATCAAATTCTGTATTAGATAAAGTTGCAGATATTCTTAAAGAAAATCCAGAATTGAGACTCTCAATAGAGGGCCATACAAGTAATGATGGAAATACGAATAAGAATATGCAATTATCGCAGGACAGAGCTGATAATGTAAAAGCCTATTTTATTTCTAAAGGAATAGATGCATCCAGATTAACAGCAAAAGGATTTGGACCTACCCAACCTATTAATAATGGTAAAACAGAAGCTGAAAAATCGCAGAACAGAAGGGTAGAATTAAAATTGAACAACCAATAATAAAATTCATTCGTCAAAAAAAGCGATATAACCCCTGCTAAAATTATTGTGGGGGTTATTTTTTATGCAAAATGTATGAATGGTAAATATTATTTTTGCTGACTTTATGATTTTTGTATTTAAACAAAAGTAAAATATGAACACTTCTTTTAAACGTACCTTTTCCACAGTAGTATTTGCAGCTATCACCATCATATCTTTCTCACAGAGAGAAGGAGTACCCAAGGGTTGGCACCTGTTGGATCTAAAAGCGTCCGGCTTTTATGGTATTAGCCTTGATAAAGCATACAGTTTTGTTACTTCAAAAAAAATAAAAAGTAAACCAGTAATAGTTGCCGTGTTAGATACCGGAATTGATACTGCACATGAAGATCTAAAATCTGTACTCTGGACTAATGAAAAAGAAATACCCGGCAATGGTGTGGATGACGATAAAAATGGGTATGTAGATGAGGTGCATGGCTGGAATTTTTTGGGCGGCCGGGATGGCCGCAATGTAAAAGATGAGTCGTATGAATCAGCCAGGGTGTATAATACTTACAAAAGTAAATATGCAGAAAAAGAGATAGACGAAAAAGCCTTATCAACTGATGATTTGTTTGAATACCAAATGTGGAAACGTGCAGACAAAGAAATAAATGGTGAGGAAGCAGATAAGGAAGAGAAAATGAGTGTGGAGGAAATGAAATATACCTTACAAAAAATTACAGACGATAACAATACCCTTAAAAAAGCATTGGGAAAAGATGTCTTTACAGGCAAAGAATTAAAAACATTTACTACCACAATTGCAGAAGCAAAAAAAGCAAAAAATAATTTATTGGGGTTGATGGAAGCAAATGAAATGCTGGAAAGTACCAATACAGAATTCGTAGAAGGTTTTTCTGAGTTTATGAATGAAGAAATAAAAAAAGAAGAATCAAAACTAAAAGCCCCAAGAGCTTACCGGGCAGAAATAGTAAAAGATAATTACAATGATTTCAACGATAAATTTTATGGAAATAATGATATCATGGCAGCCACTTCTTTACACGGCACACATGTTTCCGGTATCATTGGCGCTGTAAGAAATAATGGCAAAGGCGCAAATGGTATATCAGGTAATGTAAAAATTATGATGGTCCGGATGCTGACGGATGGTGGCGATGAATATGATAAAGATATCGCACTTGCTATCCGCTATGCAGTCGATAATGGCGCATCGGTTATTAATATGAGTTTTGGCAAACCCTATTCACCAGAAAAAAAATGGGTGGATGATGCAGTACGTTATGCAGAAAGCAAAGGAGTTTTGTTTGTACATGCATCCGGCAACGACGCGAAAAATATTGACACTGAATTTAATTTCCCAAATCCTGTTTTTCTAACTGAGGGAAAAAGAGCTGGAACATGGATTACTGTTGGCGCAAGTGGAGACCCAAAAGCAAGTGGTTTAGTTGCCAGTTTTTCTAACTATGGAAAAAATGAAGTTGATGTATTTGCTCCCGGGGTAAGTATGTATTCTACACAACCGGGTGCTAATGGTTACGGCAATCTTCAGGGCACCAGTTTTTCATCACCGCTAGTGGCCGGTATGGCAGCATTTATTTTAAATTACTATCCCAACCTGAGTGCAAAGCAGCTGAAATATGTAATAGAAAAATCGGCGTTGCAACCCGGTTTTAAAATTACAAAGCCGGGAACTCTTGAAACAGTTAATTTATCAGATATTTGCAAAACAGGTGGATTGGTAAATGCGTATGAAGCAATCAAACTTGCTTCTACTTTAAAAGGAGAAAGAAATATTAAGCCAGTTCCGGTAAAAACAAAATCAACGGTTAAACCAAAAGCAAAAGGTTAATATTACTCTTTAAAATTCCATCGAATTAAATCGATTTGAAAATAGAATTAAAAGAAAGTCTCGTCATTCATGACGAGACTTTCTTTTAAGTTTACTACTGAAAGAATTAAAATATATATCTTACTCCAAACTGCATTTGCCAGCGGCTTTGTAAATCCGGGCTAGAAAGGAATGTTGATTTTTGAGATGGATCAAATGTATACGTAGCTGTATTACCAGCTAAGCTCACTCCAAGTGGTTGAAAGTAACCAGATGTAGTGGCATACTTACGAACGCCCCATTTGCTGCTTATAAAATTTCCAAAATTCTGAAAATCCAAACTTAACTGTAATGTTTTAGTTGACTTGCCTGCTTTAAATTTAAAATCCTGCAGAATTCGAAGATCAACCTGGCTGAAGCTAGGAGTCTTAGCTCCGTACTTTTCGGTATACTTGCCTTTCAACTCTTTTAAATATTCATCCTGATTAATAAATTGTAATAAAGCTGCTCTTTGAACAGCAGGTGACTGAATATTTCCATTTACGTCTGTAATGGACGCAAAGTTCATTGTACTTATCTCAGCATCTGTTGGTACATACATCAAATCATTAATGCCTGTGCCGTCGTTATTAATATCGCCACCATATACATAAGCATATCGGTTGCCGGATGTCCATGCACCAAATAGTGAAACGGTTGTGGCAAGTTTTTTATCCTTTCCATAATCAAATTTTTGAGATGCAGCCATTATAAAACGATGCGTATTGCCATATAAAGAGGGTGTTGAAATTGCTTCATTTGAATTATTTAAAACTGGGTTTCTGTCAAAAGCATCACCCGATATTTCTGCTGATACAGAACTGGCATCATTAGCAACTAAATAATTGTATGCTGCCATTACAAATAATCCCTTTTTAAAATTATGAATTGCTTGCAGGCTTGCATTAAACTGATCTCCAACTTTTGTATTAGTAAATACATATGTATTAACTGCTCCCTGGTCAGCAGCCTGGTAAATCTTACGTTTATCGCCATTTGTTCCGGAATTTAATGTACCCGATGGCTTCCCTAATTTATAATTACGAACCATCATGGCATTTACATCTTTAGTATATGCAATGTCAACAGTGAAAATGGTTCCGGATTTAATTTTAAAATCTGTTCCAAGATTACTTCTCCAAACCTGTGGCCATTTAAAATTTTTATCCGTTACGCAATAAAAATCGTTGCTCGGGTTTCCAATATGATTGCCCACCCAAACAAATGGAAATCTTCCGGTGAATAAACCCGTACCACCACGGATTTGTAAAGTTTTGTTTCCGGTAACATCCCAGTTAAAACCTACTCGTGGAGAAAAAAGTACTTTGCCATTGGGCAATTGCAGATTATCTAAATCTTTTCCTCGTCCGTTTTTAATTGGATTACCGTTAGCATCAAATATTTTAATGTCATTATTATTTGAAATAGTTGGTGTTCCTTCAGTATAAGTACCTAAAAATGTCCCGGCATTTGGTGCAAAAACATCTTCAACATTATTCGGGAGTTTAATAGATGCATTATTGTAAATTGGTTTATCAATCCGTAAACCATAAGTTAATTTAAAATGATCTGCTGCCTGCCATTCATCCTGTGCATAGGCTGATAGTTGACCAACAGAAACTTCATATAATGCCCATTTATTAGCAGCAGCTCTATTTTTCGCATAGTTTACAAACTGGTCAAGATTGAAAACACCAAACCATAATGGGGTACTGGTTGGAACATTTGTGGTAAAAGTGCTAATATCAA
>JANLSA010000052.1:0-6471 GCA_031362085.1 Bacteroidota bacterium
CTTGATTTTTATATTCCACACCGCTATCGTGAAGGTTATGGAATAAGCAAAGCCGGAATTGATTTTGCTAAAGAAAACGGGTTTACATTAATCATTTCTCTTGATTGCGGAATTAAATCTGCCGGTTTGATTGGTTATGCAAAAGAACAGGAAATTGATTTTATCGTTTGTGATCATCATCTACCTGATGACGAATTGCCACCGGCAATTGCAATTCTCAATCCCAAACAAAAAGATTGTAATTATCCTTACAAAGAATTATGCGGCTGCGGCGTTGGGTTTAAATTAATTTCCGCATTGGCCCCTCAATTCAATTTAACGGATGAAGATGTTTATGAGTTTCTTGATTTAGTTGCAACAGCAATCGCTGCTGATATAGTTCCAATGACTGACGAAAACAGAGTACTGACGTATTATGGGTTAAAAAAAGCAAATGAAAATCCAAACCCCGGAATAAAAGCTCTTTGTTTTTTAAGCGGATTAAAAAAAGAACTTCTGATTCAGAACCTTGTTTTTATGATTGCCCCAAGAGTAAATGCTGCCGGCAGAATGGATGATGCAACCAAGGCAGTACAACTATTTATTGCAGAAACCTATGAAGAAGCAATCAGCTTTGCAGAACAACTGCACAGCGATAATACAGACAGAAAAGAAGCAGACAGTTCAATAACTTTTGAAGCACTTGAAGTGATTCGGGAGAACAAAGAATGGGAAAACAGGAAATCAACTCTCGTTTACAAACCGCATTGGCATAAAGGTGTTGTTGGAATTGTTGCATCAAGAATAATTGAACAATATTACCGGCCCACAATTGTATTAACACAAAGCGGTGAATATGCAGCAGGTAGTGCCCGTAGTGTACCTGGTTTTAATTTATACGAAGCTATCCATGCCTGCCGGGAACATTTATTGGGTTACGGTGGCCATTTCGCAGCAGCAGGTATGACATTAGAAATTGATAAAGTAAATACGCTGCGTGAAAAATTTGAAGAAGTTGTTGCTTCCACTATTAAACCTGAACATTTAATTCCCGAAGAAATTATTGATGCTGAAATTTCTTTTAAAGACATCACCTGGCAGTTTTATAATATACTTCAGCAAATGGAACCATTTGGCCCGGAGAATATGCGTCCGCAATTTTTAATAAAAAATGTGACAGATACCGGTTATTCAAAAATTGTAAAAGAAGATCATATCCGGTTTGTTTTGAGAAAAGATAATATTACTCTCACCGGCATTGGTTTTGGTATGGCTGAAAAATTTCATTTAATACAAATGAAGCAACCCATTGATTTAATTTGCAAAATAGATGAGAATGAATGGCAAGGAAATAAAACGTTGCAATTGAGAATTACAGATTTCAGATTAAGTGAAAATTACCAGGATACGTCAATTTGCGACTCAAATAAACCTTAACCAATTGGCAAGCAACTCAAAGATTCTAATTCGGCCTTATCTGAAATTTTCTTTATTTATACCTAACGATTCTGACCGTGCTTCCCTATCTTTGCCGCCCCGTAGAAAAATCTGCGGATAAACAATTTTTTTAAAACAATAAAACAGGGTAATGAACAATTACGAATTGATGGTGATTTTTACCCCGGTTCTAAGCGATGAAGAGTTCAAAAATGAACAAAAGAAAATCGCTGGCCTGGTAACTGCCAATGGCGGTTCCATAGTAGCCGAGAACCCATGGGGATTGAAATCACTTGCGTTTCCAGTTCAGAAAAAGACTACCGGTCTTTACTGGGTGCTGGAGTACATAGCGCAATCCGACTTCAATGAGAAGCTGAAGATTCAGCTTCTTCGTGATGAAGCAGTGCTTCGTCACCTGTGCACAAAACTCGATAAATACGCCGTCGAGTACAATGCAAAAAAGAGAAGTGGCGTAAAATCAGGAACTGAAAAACCAGTGGAGGCTTAATCATCATGGCAAAAAATGAAATTAAATATCTGACCGCCATTAAAAACGACAAACGTGAAAAAAAGTTTTGTCGTTTTAAAAAGTATGGCATCCGCTACATTGATTATAAAGATGTAGAATTCCTGAAAAAATTTTTAAACGAACAGGGTAAATTATTGCCACGCCGTCTTAGCGGAAACAGTTTAAAATACCAAAGAAAGGTATCGCAAGCTGTAAAAAAAGCAAGACAGATGGCCTTGTTACCTTACGTAACAGATTTATTAAAATAGGTGAATCCCTAACCCCTGACGTTTACAGTCAGGGAGACAATGAAGCCTGTAATTCATTGGGATAAAAAACAAATACGATGGAAGTAATTTTAATTCAGGATGTAGATAATCTTGGTGGCTCAAATGAACTGGTAAAAGTAAAAAACGGTTATGCCCGCAATTTTCTTTTTCCCCGTCATATGGCTATTGAAGCTACACCTGGTAATCGCAAGATGTTGGAAGAAAAAATGAAGCAGCAACTAAAGAAAGAAACTAAAATGCTTGCTGAAATCAACAGTGTTATTGCTAAACTGAATGAAGCACCTTTGAAAATTGGCGCTAAAACAGGAACAAGCGGTAAGATTTTCGGAAGCGTAACTTCATTACAAATCAGTCGTGCTATCCGCGACCAGAAAGGTTATGAAATAGACCGTCGGAAAATTAGTATAGCAGATGAAGTGAAAGAGGTTGGTACATACAAAGCCCAAATAGATTTTGGTGGTGGAAAATCAGCCGAAGTTGAATTTGAGGTGGCTGGCGAATAATTGATTTAGAACGCAATTTATCATAGATCCCCCGAAATTTCGGGGGATTTTTTTACCCTAAATTTTAAATTAATGTTTCAAACTTCAGCTTCAAAGCCTTGATTTGAAAACTGTTGTGCTGCCCATGTTTAATACCTGGAAGTATATTTTTTCACCTAAGAATCCTGATTCAGCATTCAGGAATTAGCCCTTAATATTCAATCTTTTTTTACTTCAAAAAAAACTTTTGCACTTCACAAAAAAAATTGTTTTATTTTGCGTTGTTATTTGTGTTCTTTACAGTTTCACTAGTTCCTATAGAACGTTGCGTTATTTCCGTAAATGTTCAAAGGTTAGTTTACTGAATGACACTTTTTTTTATTTAAAACCTTTATTGTAAAATGAACATTTACGCAGGTAACCTGAGCTGGAATCTTAAAGATCAGGACCTCCAGAATCTTTTCGCTCAGTATGGCGAAGTTTCTTCAGCAAAAATTGTTAATGACAAATTCAGTGGCCGCAGCAAAGGCTTCGGATTTGTTGAAATGACCAACGACGAACAAGGCAATGCAGCAATCGCAGCACTCAACGGAACAGAAGTTGATGGCCGTGCAATTGTTGTAAACGAGAGCCGTCCTAAGCCAGAAGGTGAAAGAGGCGCAGGCGGCGGTGGCGGTTTCAAAAAACGCAGCTTTGGCGGCGGCGGCGGTGGCGGTGGCTACAGAGGTGGTAGCGGCGGCGGCAGCAGCAGTGGCGGAAGTGGTGGCGGTGGCGGCTTTAAAAAAGGCGGCTACAACCGTGATCGTGGTGGTTACAGCAACGATTATTAATTCTTTTTAATAGAAGAGTTTTTACAAGTCCGGTTATTTATAGCCGGATTTTTTTTATTTTCAATTTCATTGTCGCTTATTCAAAAGGAAAATATGAGTTGGATACTCAATATCTAAATAAAAGTTTCCCTGCCAATATTTCAATCTCTAATTTTAAAGCCTCGTAATATTCACCATCTAAATGCGATTGCATAATCTCTGTACTTTCAATAGTTATTTTTTTTGTATGAAAATGCTGAATAAAAGGCAGCCTCAGATGTTTTCCCTTTTCAATAACAGGCAAATAACGCAGCCGTTGAAACGGAGTGAGTGCATCAACTATTACTACATCAAACAATCCATCATTAGCTTTTGCTTCGGGTGCAATATGAAACCCGCCACCTGCACGACAGCCATTACTGACATCAATTAAAAGTTTTTTACCTGATAAATTTTGTTCTGCAGATTTTATCGAATAATTTTTTGAACGATAACTGAATATTTTTTTCAGAACAGTAATAAGAAAAGATGTTTTACCTGAAAACTTTTTCTTGCCCGTTAATGCTTTTGCTACATCACCTTCAAATCCAATTCCAACACCATTGATGAAATAGTGATCATTACATTTTCCGATATCAATTGGTTTGGGATTATCATATAATGCTATCTGTAGTTGTTCTTCAAACGTTTTATCACCATACAGCAACCAATGAAAATCATTTCCGGTACCACCCTTAAAAATTACCAGCGGTAGTTTTATATCCGGGTAATGATTGATGAAATAATTTAGTGTACCATCTCCCCCGACAATCCATACATCCGTGAATCCATTAAAATCATCCGGCCATTTTTCTTTGAATAATGAATAAGAAATTTGTTTTTGAGAAATTGCTTCTGCGATTTTCTCTGTCAATAGAATGGCTCTGCCTACTCCGGCAAGTGCGTTGCAAAAGATGGCGATGTTTTTTTCAGGTGATGCAAGCATGGGATGAAAATACAATTTATATTAAAATCATTTTGCCGGGTTTAATAAATACAAAGTTTAGGTAGCAGATTTTTTACCCGGATAAGATAATTGCGGCAGGATAAATGCCACAATTGCATGTTATACCGCCCGGCATCATTTTTATGCATTGGTTGTGTTATTTAATTTCTTAACTAAAAAAGAAAAACATGTACAACAATCAGTCATGTGCCGCAAAAGGCAATCATTACGGAAACAGGCAAGGCCAGTTTATCCGATCTATGCAGCGGGCCGCTGTAAACATTTACAAAACTGACAACAGTTATGAAATGCTGGTATTTGCACCCGGCCGCATCAAAGAAAATTTTCATTTAGATGTAAAAGGAAACGAGTTGATCGTTTCTTACACACCACCGGAAGGATTTCCAAGACCCGAATGGGTGCTGCGGGAATACAGCCGCGGCGGGTTTGCAAGAACTTTTACATTGGATGAAAGTATCGACACCGCAAATATTGCAGCTAAATACACCGATGGTGTATTACAAATTAGTCTGCCAATTATTGCAGGTAAAGAAAATGTGAAGAAAGAAATAGTGATTAACTAAGATTTGCATTTGCAGTAGTAAGCCCCGGCGTTGAGCCGGGGTTTTTATTTATTGATTCATTTTCTATAAATAGAAATTAGAGATCACAGAA
The DNA here is from genome assembly GCA_031362085.1 of Bacteroidota bacterium. Lineage (GTDB taxonomy): Bacteria > Bacteroidota > Bacteroidia > Chitinophagales > Chitinophagaceae > VBAR01. The sequence goes on from JANLSA010000052.1 coordinate 5,166, forward strand.
GTAAATGAACTAAAATCCATATTTATAATAGGTTGGATTAGAACACAATAATTCTAATAATACATTCCTGGCAATAATATTTTTTAACCCTGGCTATATTAATTAATATGCCTGGATGATTTTTGTATTGTGCCTGGATGTATATTTGCTTCCTAAATCTAAAAAAAATGGATACAAACACACTTTACCAGGCAAAAGATGGCTCACTAGTTAATCTTGAAGACGCACTTCAAAATCAAAATTCATCAGGAAGACCGGTTAAAACATTTGTTGGCTTTAACAATGGTAACCAAACCTTCTCTGTTTTACTTACACTTTTTGAACTCCAGGAGTTTACAGAAGTCGCAAATGAGCAATCCAATAGTCCATTTATAGCACAAAGAAAATTGGATATGACTCATGCAACAGGAATTGCGAAGTATATTATAAAGGGTTTGATTTCAACAGTGGAACGCAAATATCAAAAGCATGGAAAAGAAATTCCCTTGCGTTTAATTGAATTGATAGAATTAATGGGACGTCAACCATACTTATCAATACCACCAATTGTTGCATCTTTTCGGAACTGCCTTCCGAATGGAACCAATTTAGCTGTAAAACCAATGACTATGATTGATGGGGAAACTGCCTGCTACAAAATATTTTTAAATCATGGAGATGTATACTGGGTGATAGATGGTCAGCATCGCCGCAAAGGTGTTCAACTTGTTTTTGAATTCTTAGACTATGTTATTACTCACAGAAAATATCCATCAAAAGGTTCTTTATTAAATGTAAAAGATAAAAATGATATTTCAGTAGAAGAAGTTAGAATATGGAGTGAATGTCTGGAGATGTCTAAAAAATGCACCGTTACATTAGAAGTGCACCTCGGATTGGGTGCTGATGAGGAACGCCAATTATTTCATGATTTGAACAACCTGCAAAGAAAAGTTGAAACCAGTTTAGCATTGCAGTTTGACCAATCCAACCCAGTGAATCAGTTTATCAAAGATGTACTAATGGATGATGTTTTTCATAATGAGAATTTTACAACGCATGATAAAGACAAAATCAATTGGCAGGATTCCGAAAATGGCTTAACAAGAAAAGACCTGGTTGCAATCAATGCTCTGCTTTTTCTCAACAAAACAAATATAAATAATGCACTCCCCGCTGTTGTTCAGGAAAGAAGTGAAGGCGCAAAAATATTTTGGGAAACAATTTTGAAAATTGACGGAATAACAAGCACTAACTCACGTCAAAAAACAGTAGCAGCACAGCCTGTTGTTTTAAAAGCTCTGGCTAAATTAACTTTTGATTTTTT
>JANLSA010000077.1:0-1514 GCA_031362085.1 Bacteroidota bacterium
ATGATACCGAAGAGTTTATTGAAAAACAAATTGCTGAGAACGAATATATTTTCAGTGGCAGGCTGGAACTGGATTACATAGAAGAGAAATACGGATTTGAATTTCCGGACAATGAAGCAGAAACATTATCGGGTTATATTATCGGGTTTCATGAAACGATTCCGCAGCAGAAAGAACGGATTATTATTGATGATTATGAATTTGATATCATCAATGTAACCGATACAAGAATTGAAATGGTAAAAATGAAAAAGCTGAAATAGGGAGTGGCGAGAAGCTAGTAGGGTTTAAGAATCACCCCTTCTTTTTTAAATTGATGTTTGATTTGTACGAGCCACTACACTTTAAGAAATACAATTTTTTTAAATTTTTAATGTTTCTGTGATGCTTTCACAATGCTTTCTTAATGTTGCTCTCTCAATCTTGTTGCAAAAGCGACAAAGTGCAAGTGATAATTGGCTCACACTCCTACGTTAAAACTTTGGAGCATATACAATAGAAAACAAAAACCTTTAGGGGCTTATATTTTAGCGAATCTCTTATTAAGCAGTGATATAAACAATACCACGAAAGGAGTAAAATGAAACCGCTGGTTATTATAAACCAACGGCTTAGAAATTTTATTTTTGGTCAGGTGATGAATGGCTCACTACCTATGGCATATGATTTTAAAAAGCTACAAACAGAGGAAAAAAAATTAGCGTCATATCAACAAGAGCTACAAAATGACTTACTGCCATGGACTTTCATTTACTATAAATGGATTAAATCCATGGGGAATTTGTTTCATAATTGGTCTAAATAAATCCCAAAATTTTTCATTCCAATTATAAGAGTCATAAACTTTTCTTTCGTCATAAAATATTTCGACTCTTGGAGAATGAAGCATTTCTGTTCCTACTACAGGTTTAGTTTTGAAAGAATCAATTACTCTCAAAAACGATTTTATCGAATCGATTCTGAATAATTCACTTGTATCAGAAGTTTGTATTTTAAATGAATCAGTATGATAAGAACTGGCTCCTTTAATAGCAACTGCTTTCCCATTTTCGTCTGCAAATACTGAATAAAATTTTGCACCATATCGTATATTAAACCGTACGTCATAGTTCTTAAATAGGTTGTTTTGATGGCGGCATGAAATCAATGCTAAGAAAGCTAATAAGATCATATTTTTTCCCATATTAATTATTATTATTTAAATTCATAATGATTCAATACTCTGGCCTTCTTCTGTTCAAAACGCAATGTATTCTCTGTTGGGTATTTATATCCAGGAACCTTCTTTGAATCAGGCCTTCCAAGGTAGATGGTTGCAGCCTCTTCTTTTGGTATTGTTTCTGTTCGATAAGTACCATCGTCTCTTTGATAAGAATTCTTAACTGTTTTGCTTAGAGGGATAGACTCCCCCTCGATTTCTATGACTCAAACAAATAATTTTTAGTTTATTTTTAAAATGGCAAAGAGGAGCCATACGGCGATAGCTTGACGGATGGTTACCAGTAAAAAGCTCC
>JANLSA010000420.1:0-5149 GCA_031362085.1 Bacteroidota bacterium
TACTTTGGCACTTCAGAATTAAATAAAGTATTGCAGGAGGAAATAGAGGCATTGCTTGTAGATGCTCCTGCAATACTTTATTTAATTCTGAAGTGCCAAAGTATTTGTCTTTAGCTACTCGTTTTTCTATTCGTTCAATAATTTTTAATGTGGTTTCAATTCCTACATCCGCCCCAAGCAAAGCTTCTTCGAGATTATCTAAAACCTCCTCATCGACTGTGCTTTTTCCTATAATAGATCTTGAGATTTTAGAAAAGAAACTTTGCTTGGTTTTTTGCAAACCCTGATCCAGATTTTCTTTTTCTTTTTTCCCGAATATTTTATTGAAGAAACCCATAAGAATGATTTGTGTAAAAAAGAAAAGCTATCCGCTAATTGGCGGACAGCTTTATTTAAATTACTAAGCCATATAATTATTTCTGTGCCAGGAAATCTTTGATTTTATCTTTATGTATAATTGCTTCCTTGAAAGTATAAGCTCCCGTTTTAGGACTGCGAACAGATTTAATAACTTTTGTCCAGTTTTTTGCGTCTGATGCTGCTTTCTGATCTTTAGTTTTAATCGCGGTTTTAGCTGCTTTTGCCATTGTATTTTGTTGAAAAGTTAATTAGTTGATTTGTTGATTGGGCTTTAATTCTAACGACCAGTCAACTGATCAACCAGTCAACAGATTATTTAATTTCTTTATGAACAGTTACTTTTTTTAAAATTGGATTGAATTTTTTAAACTCCAATCTTTCAGGATTGTTCTTTTTGTTTTTGATGGTAATATAACGACTGGTGCCGGGTTTTCCACTGTTTTTGTGCTCAGTGCATTCCAAAATTACCTGTACTCGGTTTCCTTTCTTTGCCATTGTCTGTTCTGTTTATATTTAAATGTGTTGACCGTTTGCTCTCATTTCTTTTACGATGGTATAAAGACCATTCTTATTGATAGTGCGGATAGCCTCCGAAGAAACCTTCAGAGTAATCCATTTATCTTCTTCTACCAGATAATACCGTTTTGTCTGCAGATTTGGCAGAAAACGACGTTTTGTTTTGATATTAGAGTGAGAAACCTTGTTTCCACCCATTGGTTTTTTACCAGTAACCTGACATACTCTTGCCATGAATTCATTTTTTTAAGGACGGCAAAGGTAGGGGAATCAAGACAGAAAATTTATTAAAAAATATAGTTTTTTTGCCCGCTGTGGGTAAGTTTAGTCAACTCTGCTCTTTGGGTTTTTATCCGGGTACACCTTATCCCGCCACCTAAGTATAGGCTGTTCAATCAATAAAGAAAGTATGTAACCTAGAAGAATGCTTGAAGAAATAAATATAATGAGTTCTATAGCTGTTTGATTGCTTTCCCCGGTAAGTTTTTTAAAATTATTTACTGCCTTAAATCCAACAAAAAAATGAACAAGATAAATAGCATAGGAATAGAAACCGACCCAGGATATTCCATAAAAAATTTTATTGGTTATAAAAAATAATTGCATCGGTTTGGTTTTATTTCCTAAACCCAACATCAGAATAACAAGAAAAGAATAACCCAGATAGGTTAGCGTAAAACCTACTGTCAATGTGAAGCGATTCGTGTATGAAAAAAAGAATAACGGCAAAAGCAAAATACAAATAGATAGAGATAGTATCTTTCTTTTTTGTGATACCCAACTCAAAAAATACTCCTTTTTAAAATGATAGAAATATGAAATTAGGATTCCACTACATAAAGCATCGGCTCGTAAAGGCAACGGGAAAAAATGTTTATAAGGATCATACTCAGGATTAATTACAAAATTGCCCAATCTTAATAATGGGCATACAACCATTATTATTATACAAGTGGCGACGACACCTTTGATTTTAAAAAATTTAATAATAACGGGTAACGAGAGTGCTAATAAAAGATAGAATTGTTCTTCGATACCGATGGTCCACGATATTACCATAAACCCTTCAACATAATTTTGAATAAAAAAAACTTCTGATAAAACCTGCTTTGTTCCCGGATACCAACCCTTACTAGTGAGATACGCAAGTTGAATTAATAAAACAGTATAAAAAAGAGGCCAGATTTTCAAACCCCGGCGAATAAGAAACCGACCCGGATTTATTGTTCCGTTTTGCAAAAATTCCCTGAACAGAATTCCAGAAATAAAAAAACCGCTTAAAACTAAAAACAAATCAACCCCACTCCATCCAATATGTTTTGAAAAATATCCCCGAAGAAAATGTCCGGTCATGACAATTAATACTGCAATTCCCCGAAGGAAGTCGAGACTTTTATATCTGTTCATCAAATTCAATACTTTTGAAAATCAATTATTCAAAATAACGGATTATGGCTTTAGTGAAAGTAATTTTTTTCAACTAGCTTCGCAGCCATAAAAATTAATGAATCAAAAAGTAAACAGGTCAAACTTTCATTAAGAGATTGTCAAAAAACGAATTGATTGAAATTGCTTTTAAATTTGCTATCTGAAATTTTAAATTCAAAAATAAACTATGGCATACGATGTAGTAGTAATCGGAACGGGTCCTGGCGGCTATGTTGCAGCAATCCGTGCATCTCAATTAGGTTTTAAAACCGCAGTAATAGAAAAAGAAAGTCTGGGAGGAGTTTGTCTGAACTGGGGTTGTATCCCGACCAAAGCTCTTTTAAAAAGTGCTCAGATAATGGAGGATATTAAACATTCGAAAGATTATGGTATTGAAGCAAGCGGTACTGCCAATTTTGAAGCTGTAATAAAAAGGAGCCGGGGTGTAGCTGATAAAATGAGCAAAGGTGTACAGTTTCTGATGAAGAAAAATAAGATTGACGTAGTGATGGGCTTTGGTAAAATAAAAGCAAAAGGGCAAGTAGAAGTAACAGCAGCAGACGGGTCTAAAAAAATGGTTGAAGGAAAACACATTATCATCGCAACCGGTGGCAGAAGCCGTGAGTTACCTACTATGAAAATAGATGGCAAAAAAATAATTGGTTATCGGGAAGCCATGAGTTTACCTCAAATGCCAAAATCAATGATCGTGGTTGGAAGCGGAGCAATCGGGTTTGAATTTGGATATTTTTATAACAGCATGGGAACAAAAGTTACCATTGTTGAATTTATGCCTCGCATTGTTCCGGTAGAAGATGAAGAAATTTCTAAAGAACTTGAAAAAAGTTTTAAAAAGAGCGGCATTACCATAATGACAAGTGCTGAAGTTACTGCCGTTGATACTTCGGGTAAGGGTGTAGTAGCAAAAGTAAAAACGGCTACGGGTGAAATGACACTTGAGGCAGATCTATTATTAAGTGCAGTGGGTGTTGCAGCAAATATTGAAGGTATTGGTTTGGAAGAACTGGGAATAAAAACAGATAAAGGAAGATTGATGGTTGATAAATTTGGACAAACAAATATTCCGGGTATTTATTCAATTGGTGATTGTTCGCCGGGTCAGGCTTTGGCTCACGTTGCAAGTAAAGAAGCAATTATCTGTGTAGAAAATATCGGCTATAATGAAAAAAAATATAACCATCAACCCGAACCATTGGATTACGGAAATGTTCCGGGATGTACCTATTGCTATCCGGAAATTGCTTCAGTTGGTTTTACAGAAAAGCAAGCAAAGGATGCCGGCTATGAAATTAAAGTTGGAAAATTTCCGTTGAGTGCAAGTGGTAAAGCATCGGCTGCCGGGCATACAGAAGGTTTTGTAAAAGTAATTTTCGATGCCAAATATGGCGAGTGGCTCGGTACTCACATGATTGGATATAATGTAACAGAAATAATTGCTCAAACGGTTACTGCCAGAAAATTAGAAACTACCTATCATGAAGTACTAAATAGTATTCACCCCCACCCTACGATCAGCGAAAGCATTAAAGATGCAATTGAAGTAGCATATGGTGAAGCAATTCATTTGTAAAGAATACATAAGCAGTTGAAAAAAGCGGAGAGTTTGAAAAATTCGAAAGGCTTTTTGGAATTACATAAAAACCCTAATCATAATAGTACCCTGCCTACACCAATGAACCTGCGGAGGTAGTACGAATCATAAATGTCACTAATTATAACGCCATTGGTAGATGCGTGAACAAATTTATTATTCTGGAGATAAAAACCAACATGACTTACACCACCCCGGGTATTAAAAAAAAGCAAATCGCCTTCTTTCATTTCTGTTCTTGAAATTTTGGTGCTCAATTTATATTGTTCTCTTGCTGTACGGGGCAAACTTAATTTATATACCGATGCAAAAAGCACCTGCATAAAAGCAGAACAGTCAATACATCTGCTGGTTGTGCCACCCATACAATAACGGGTGCCATACCATTCTTCAATCTTTTCATATAATTCAAAGCTTTTTACATTTTCTACTTCCGTATTTAAAAGAAGCGAATATTTCAATTGAAGTTGACTGGCAGCTTCAAGGGCATTACTTGAAATATCAAAAGGTGCTACCTTAATTTCAACCTGTGCTTCTTTCTGTGCAGATTTTATTACAAGCGGTTCTTCATTTTGTGATGGGCCCGTTTGTGATAATTGTTTGTTAGAACTGACGGAAATATTTTCAATAAACTTTATTTCCTTTTTTTCAGCATCGTTTGTTTTCACTAAAACTGAATTGGATGAAGGCGAAGTAACCTGACGATTTGCCGTAAACGAAAGTGGCTTCAAGCTGCTACAACTTGCAAGAACGAGAAGTGTGGATATGTAAAAAGTTATTTTCTTTACCATCTGGTCTTTTTCAGAATGATTTCACCGGGTAAGTCAAAAACCCTGCCCTTAATTCAGCAGGCCGCAAATGTACTCTCCATTTGCTAAATTGTGGATATTTATTTAAACGTTTTTTGCTTGAATAAATTGCCTTTCTGCTTTACTTGCACTTGATGTGTTGAAAACGAAATGTATAGAATTATTTATCACATCTAAAAATAATTTTTACCAGATAAATTATTGTGTTAATATACAATCTAAAATATTCAATTTTAAATAAAATATGAAATTCTCGCATCTCCATGTTCATACACAATTTTCATTACTCGATGGTGCTGCTTCTATTCAAAACCTTTATAAAAAAGCAATAGAGGATGGAATGCCTGCCCTTGCCATCAGTGATCATGGAAATATGTTTGGTGTATTTGAATTTGTAGCCGAGGCGCATAAACAAAAAAATGCA
>JANLSA010000131.1:0-9315 GCA_031362085.1 Bacteroidota bacterium
TCTGAATGACAACCGTACAGGTGGTGAAACTGATTATGATCCGGGTAGCGATAAATTTACCACTAATCATTATGGGCTTGGCATTAAAACCAAACGCTATGAAGGATTTGCTAAGATTGGTTATGTGTTCCCGGAAAAGAAATATAAAAGCATCGGGTTGCAGTTATCCGCAATTAAACATCAGCAGGATTCTTATTTTGGTTTAAGATCTTACAATGCAGAACAAAATAATTTTTATGCCAACCTGATTTATCAATCTATTATCGGAAATACAAATCATAAATTCAGAACAGGTCTAAGCTTTGTTTCTGATAACTACAAAGAAGCTTTTAATCTGAATAATTACAAAAGAACTGAAAAAGTACCGGGAGCTTTTTTTGAATATACATTTACGCCAGTAGAAAAATTCAATGTCGTGGCAGGGCTTCGAACAGATTACAATAGTTTATTCGGTTGGTTTGCAACACCCCGTTTGCATCTGCGGTATGAGCCTGTGCAAGGAACTACCATTCGCTTGAGTGCAGGAAGAGGACAAAGGACAGCGAATATTTTTGCAGAGAATACAAGTGTATTGGTTAGTTCAAGACAAGTGAATATTCTTTCTGCATCAGCCGGAAAAGCATATGGATTAGATCCGGAAGTGGCATGGAATAAAGGAATAAGTGTTGATCAGAAGTTTAAATTGTTTAACCGGGAAGGATTGTTCAGTATTGATTTTTTCAGAAATGATTTCAACAACCAGGTAGTAGTTGATCTGGAAGATGTAAGACAGGTGAAATTTTATAACCTGCAGGGGAAATCCTTTTCAAACAGTTTGCAGGCTGAGGTGAATGTTGAACCTGTGAGCAAACTCGAACTAAGACTGGCCTACCGCTTCTTTGATGTGAGGACCACCTACAGTAATCAACTTTTACAGAAATCATTTACTGCAAAGAACAGGGCATTTGCAAATCTTGCTTTTGCAGTTAGTAGCTGGAAGTTTGATTATACATTTAATTATAATGGTTCAAAAAGAATTCCAAACACTTCTGCCAATCCTGCTCAATACCAGCGAGGCAATACATCACCTTCTTACATATTGATGAATGCGCAGGTAAGTAAAACATTGGGTAAAAAACATCCCTTTGAAATTTATTTGGGAGGAGAAAACCTGTCCAATTATTTTCAGAAAGATGTCATCATTGCAACAGACCAGCCTTTCAGTCCTTATTTCGATGCATCGCTGGTTTGGGGACCGGTAAGCGGCAGGTTATTTTATACGGGGTTACGATATAAGATCAAGTAGAATTATATCATTTGTTCTTTTGAATGTATAAGCAAACTTAATGGCAGATATAATATTAAAAATAAGGCATATGCCCGTTGCAAAAAAAACTGTAACGGGCATTTTGCATCTAACAGGTGCAGGTGTAAAAGCAGCAGGATTTGGTACGGTAGAATTAGAAAAAGAACCTGGTGCAGCGTTGCTATTTCTACTTTTAAATATGTGAATAATATAACTTGTTACTAAAGTTATGTAATAGTTGAAGTACTTCTCCTACTCACCTTTGTTCAGTGAAATTCATTCACTTTTAAAATAAAAAAAATCATAAAAGGGGTTATAAGCCTTTTTAAAAATTTTAAACATGAAATATAAAATATTAATCGCCGCAACATTATTTGTAAATGCATACTTTCTTCAGTCATGCGATAATACAACTAAGACTTCAACAACAAGCGACATGGATACTTCGAAGACTCATAAGATGCAAAATGATTCAATGAATTCAGATAAAATGAAAATGGACAATGGTATGATGCAATCCATGAACAGTATGATGGGCAACATGAATAATATGAAAATGACCGGAGATTTTGATCGTGACTTTGCCACTATGATGATCATGCACCACCAGGGAGCTATTGATATGAGCGAAATGGAAATTGCCAAAGGCTCCGATACAGAGATGAAAACAATGGCGCAAAATATAATTGTGGCACAAAAGGCTGAGATAGATCAAATGCAAAAGATTATAAAGAGTTACAAAATGCCAGAAGATAAAAAGATGAATGGAGAGATTCACAATGAATTGGGTGAAACAATGAAAGCGATGATGGATAAAATGAGTAATATGCAAATGACCGGGAATACAGATAAGGATTTTGCAATGATGATGATAGTCCATCATGAAAGCGCTGTAAAAATGGCAGAGGATGAATTATCGCATGGTAAACAATATGAATTAAAGAAAATGGCGCAGAAGATGATTAAGGATCAAAACAAAGAAATTGGGGACTTTAAAGCATGGCTTGCAAAACAAAGTTAATTTAAACAATAAATATTTCAACAATGGAACATCTGCATGAAAACAACGATCAGCAAACAGCGACTATTTACTCCTGCCCGATGCACCCCGAAATCAAAGAAGATAAACCAGGGAATTGTCCGGAATGCGGAATGGACCTGGTTCCGGTAACAGGTGAAAAGGAGGAATAAATCTGCTCCTGCTTTTTAATTATCTTCATATTAATAAACATGTTGTTTAATTGATATGGATTTAAGTATTAAAAATATGGTGTGTGGCCGCTGTCTCAAAACGATCACAACTATTTTGAAGGAAACCGGCGTGGAAATAAATTCTGTCCAATTGGGTAAAGTAATTATTGGTGATGGGTTGACTCCGGAACAATTACAGATACTCCGAAAAAAGCTGGAGGCTGAAGGTTTTGAATTATTGGATAATCAAAAAGCTAAACTGGTACAGGAAATAAAACAGTTAATCATTGATTTGGTACATTATGGTGAACTGGATGAAATGAAAGTCAACCTTTCGGGCTACCTCGCTGAACGGCTACATAAAGATTATCATTATCTCACAAATCTTTTTTCTTCAGTTGAAAATAATACGATCGAACAATATTTCATTCTTCAGAAAATTGAAAAAGTAAAAGAATGGCTGGTATATGATGAGCTTACGCTGAGTGAAATGGCATTTAAACTCGGCTATAGCAGTGTGGCATACTTATCCGGTCAGTTTAAAAAAATAACAGGATTTACTACCAGCGACTTTAAAAAGCTCAAAGATCATCACCGCAGGGCAATAGATAAAATTTAGTCTTACTATTTCATAACAAATACTCAAAGTATCATAACATTCCAGTGGTTATCTATACTGACATTTGTGTAAAAATATTTTATGACACAGACCTATAGTATAAGCGGAATGACCTGTAGCAGTTGCCAGGCAAAAGTGCAAACCCTTTTATCCAAAGTGGCCGGTGTTAAAAATGTTAGCATCGATTTGCCCAAAGGGGAAGCTGTTATTGATATGGACAAACATATTGTAACCGCTGATTTGAAAGCGGCATTAAAGGATTATCCAAAATATCAATTGTCTGAAACAAACCATCAACAACATACTGCTGCTCCTGTTCAGGTGGAAGAAGAAGCCAAGTCATGGGTAGAGACTTATAAGCCTATTCTGTTAATCTTTGGATATATAACAGGAATCACCCTGCTGATTGAGTATAGGCATGGCGAATTTGAGTGGATGCGATGGATGAATCATTTCATGGCTGGGTTTTTTCTTGTGTTCTCGTTTTTCAAATTATTAAACCTTAAAGGTTTTGCGGAGAGCTACAGCATGTACGATATAGCGGCAAAGAAGTGGAACGGCTGGGGCTATGTTTATGCTTTTACAGAACTGGCATTAGGCCTTGCCTTTCTTTCAGGCTTTAACCCACTACTCACAAATGCAGTTACCTTTGGTGTAATGACAGTAAGCATTATTGGGGTATTACAAAGTGTTTTCAATAAACGTAAAATAAAATGTGCTTGTTTGGGTGCAGTGTTTAATTTACCCATGAGTACTATCACCATTATTGAAGATGCTTTGATGATTGGCATGAGCGGCGTAATGCTATTAACCATGTTATTATGAAAGCAATAAAATCAATAGGGCAATTTTTATTGAGAATCTTCAAAGCCATCTTTGTAAGAAAGAAAGGCTGTTGCAAATAATGTGTCAATACCCTTATAATTCTATAAGCTTTTTTCAAAATACTGTAACTTTTTCGACAATATTGGCAACTATTTTTAAGTCATAAAGCACCACTTCCTAAAATAACTTTATTTTTGCACAGATCTAAATGAAAAAAATCACATCCATACATTTAAAAGCAGTTTTCCTGCTGGTGGTATTCGCTTTAAATACTGTTGTTGGTTTTGCCTGTGCAATAGGTTTGGATATGGGGTTTAATACTTCTCACCATAATGATGAAGCTATTAAGCCGTCAGTTCATATTCATGCGGATGGTAAAAAACATCATCATCAGCCGGAACCAGCAAAAGTTAATGTTCATGTGCATGACGATGGCAAAAAGCATAATCATCCTAACGAACCTGCAAAGCAGCATCACGAAGACAAAGAAACTCCCGGAAAAGATAAAGATGACTGTTGCAATGATGGTGTATTGAAATTTCAAAACTTAGATAAGAACCTGAATCAAAATACTAAGACGGCAATTGATGCACCTGCATTTGTAGCTTTCCTGAGTAATTTTTCAGGAGTTGATATTTTAAAAATATTTGTTACACCACAATTACCTGTCATAAGGTATTTGTTCCCGCCTCCCCCCAACATACTTATTTACATCCAGCGTTTCCAGATATGATTTCCGTAAAACCGGTGAAGCACTATTGCTTTGCTCATACTCATTTTGTTCTCTGCAATCTGAAGTTATTTGTTTTACGTAATCAATTTTTTTATGTTCAGAAATAGTATCGTTGGAATTCTTACAGGGCTTATTGCTTTTCCGGCACCAGCACAGCAGTTACTTACAGAAAGTGAAGCAGTAAGTAAGGCATTGTCCAATAATAAAAATATCCAGGCAGCTTCCCTGCAGGTGAAGCAGCAGCAGCAATTATTGAAGTCTGCTTTTAATTTACCCAACCCTGAGTTTTTTTGGGAAAGCCCAACTGGAAATTTTTATACAGGTAGTATTACACAGTCTTTTGAATTTCCATCTGTATATACCAATCAGCATCGTTTGCAAAAACAGCAGGTTGCAGTAGCCCAAAAAGAAAAGCAGTTTACTGAAGCTGAGTTGAAATACCGTGTAAGAGTTTTGTATCTCGAAGCACAGTTTACTGATTCATTGTCCGGCCAATTATATATCCAGGATACTTTGTATGAAAAAATAAAGTTGTCAGCTATCCGTCAGTTCAATGCCGGGCAGATAGATTATTTGCAACAAATATTTGCCGAAACACAGTATGGTGAAATTCATAATCAATACTTGAAAACTATTGTAAGAGCAAAAACGTTGAAAGCACAATTGCAATGGGTAACAGGAGTAAAAGATGCTATTAGAGTAGAACCATTGCTGATTGCTGCAGTACAGCCTCAAATTATGTACATGCCGGATTCAACTGCTGTATTGTCTAATCCATCTATCCAGGTATTGCAGCAGCAACAAATAGTAGCTAAACAAAATATCGCTTTGCAAAAAAGTAAGGCATTGCCGGGTTTGGCATTCGGTTATTTTAACCAGGGCGAAAGAGATACAAAATGGAGTAATCGTTTTCGCTTTGGCATCACCATTCCATTGTGGTTCGGGCAATATAAAGGCAATATCAATGCGGCTAAAACAGAACAGCAGATTCTTCAAAACAAACAGGAAGGTTTGCAGCAGGAATTATCGGCACAATTGATAAATGCGAACAGTGAAATGCAAACCAACTGGCAATCGGTACAATATTATCAGCAAACAGGTTTACGAAAAGCACAGGAAGTCATTTCCACTTCGCAGCGTTTTTTTATTAGCGGTGAAATAGACTATATCAGTTTCATGCGCAACAGCAATGATGCGTACAGCAGTTATCAAAAATACCTTGAAGCAGTAAGAAGTTATAATCTCAGTGTTATCAATTATCAATACTTAATGGGAACATTATGAAAAGAATAATCATTCAATTTTTATTTTGGTTGCCGTTGGTTGCATTTGCTCACGGCGGAGAAGACCACGGAGATGCAAAGAAATCAACACTTGCAGGAGGCATGACCTATTTTTCAGCAGAAGCTTTTTCTGATAAATATGAGTTGCTGGTAAAATACAACCCGATTATACCGGGAAAAGAAGCAATACTGAAATTATTTATAAGTGAGTACAATACTAACAAACCGTTAGACAGTGCAAGCATACAGATAACAGTAGCCGGTAATCCAAATATAAAAGTTACGGTTTCAAAAACAGACAGAGGTGTATATGAATTGAAAATAAATTTCCCTGAAAAAAAACCATACAATCTTGTTGCAGACATTAATAGTAATGCCGGGGCTGATCTGATTCAGTTGAATAATATTGAAGTTGGAAAAGAGTTTGAAATAAGCAATGCTGAAACAATTGCTCATGCACATTGGTACAGCAGTAACTGGTTTTTTGGTCTTATCGGTTTGATGATTGGATTTATCATTATGTTTTTCATCAGCAAAACCCGCAGCCGGAAAATTACAACCACGGTTATTATTTTATTTTGCTTATTGCCCACAGCAAATTTTAATTCTGTTGCTGCACATGAAGGCGAAGACCATGGAGATGCCGGTGCAAAAGGCTCTGGTACTTCCACAACTTTTATAGTAGAAAAAGAAACACAGTTCCTTTTCAATATTCAAACTCAAAAAATAAATACAGGGGATTTTAATGAAACATCTGTTGTGTTAGGAACTGTTACTGCAGCACCACTGGGCAGAGCGGTAATACAATCACCACAAGCGGGTAAAATAGTTTCACTGAGAGTAACACCGGGTCAAAAAGTTGGCAGAGGTCAGGTAGTGGCGGTAATAGAACAACAGGTGGATGCAGGCACACAAATAGATATCATTTCGCAAAGTAATACCGTGAATGCTGAATACGAAGCAGCAAAAGCACAATACGAAAGATTAAGAGCCATTGAAGATATTGCTGCAAAAAAGGATGTAACGGAAGCAAAGGCCCGGTATGAAACTGCAAAGAAAAACAAAGCCCTGTTTGATGCCAATACCGGAAAAAATACCGGTAGTACAAAAATGATAACCTTGACTTCACCTGTAAGCGGTGTTATAGGCACATTTAATTATGCCATAGGTGCAGTGGTAAGTAACGGCGAAACATTATTTGAAGTAACCAATCTTGAACAGGTATTTGTAGAAGCCCAGTTATTTACCGGCGATGTTACGAAAATGAAATCAGCAATATCGTTCACTACTTCATCCAATACTGATACTGCCACTTACAAATTAAAATTAATCAGCACGGCACAGTCGGTAAATACCGGTAATCAATCACAGAAAGTTTTATTTGAACTAATCAATCCAAAAGGACAATTCAAAATTGGGGAAAATATAAATGTGCGTATGACGGGTAATAGTGTTGTAAGGCAGGTTGTAATACCCAACGAAGCAGTTACTGATGTAAATGGTAAACCTGCCATATTTATAAAAGATAAAGCAGAGCAATACAGCATCAGCTTTATTGTAAAAGGACTGAGTAATGATAAATTCACCGTCATCAGTAAAGGCACTGAAGATGGTGAAAGAATAGTTACCGCCAATGTGTATCAAATGAAAATGATGTATTTAAATCAATAATCTTTAATAATAAAATAAAAAAAATGAAACAAATGAAAATCATTATTTCTATGGCGATAGCAGTTTTTTGTTTTACTGCTGTACATGCACAATCAGAAAAAACAAAAGTAAATCAGGTGGCAAAAGATACTGTCGTTTATCAATGCCCCATGAAATGTGAGGGAGATAAAACCTATGATAAAGCAGGTAAATGCCCGAAGTGTAATATGAATTTGAAAGCCATATCCAAACCTTTAGCAGACGTTTATCAATGTTCTATGAAATGCGAGGGAGAAAAAACGTATGATAAGGCAGGTAAATGCCCGAAGTGTAATATGAATTTGAAAGCTGTATCAAAACCAATTGCCGCCGTTTATCAATGCCCCATGAAATGTGAGGGAGAGAAAACCTATGATAGAGCAGGTAAATGCCCGGTCTGTAATATGAATCTATCAAAAGTAGAAGCGAAAAAAGAAACAAAAAATCAAGATGATCACAATCATAATTAATTTATCAACAAATAAACATTAAGCGAATGAAAAAAGGATTAAAAATTACAATGGCTGTTTTTGCCATTAGCACTGTAACATTTTTTGCAGCTTGTAACAACAGCAATGGCAATAAAAAAACAGCAGCAACAGATACAACAAAAATGGAAATGACACATGAGGGTGACGACCATATCTATGCCTGCCCTATGCATCCTGAAGTTACCGGTAAGGAAGGTGATGTTTGTCCTAAGTGCGGCATGAAGCTGGAACATAATGACAATGCCGGTGCAGTAAGTAATGTATCCATGCAGTTCAGCACCAATCCTGCAACGGTAAATCCTAATCAGGAAGTTACATTGATGATGACACCAAAAAAGAAAGACAATGCTGCTGAGCAGGTGGCATTAGATGTGGAGCATACCAAAAAAATTCACCTGATCATTGTAAATGATGACCTTAGCTGGTTTGATCATATTCATCCTGAATACAATGCTGATGGTTCTTACAGCGTAAAAGAAAAATTTCCAACACCCGGTAAGTACACATTGTTTGCTGATTACAAACCAAGCGGCGGCAACCATGTTGTTGATAATTTAAATGTTACCGTAACAGGTACTGCATCCATAGCAAAAAAATATGGAGCAGATAAATTAACAGGCAGTGCCGGTGATGGTTTTTCTGTTTCACTAACGCCAACGGGGGGTAAATTTTTAACCAATATGGCCATGCATATTAATGGAGTAGTGATGCTGAACGGTAAAGAAGTGGATGTTACTACTTTGGAAGATTACCTCGGTGCAAAAGCTCACATGGTGGTTGTAAGTCTGGCTGATAAAAAATATTTACATGTGCACCCAAGTGTGGAAGGTGGCAAATTTGACTTGCATACAACCTTTGATAAACCCGGTGTATATCGTGGCTGGATACAGTTTCAAAGCAAAGAAAAAATTTATACCAGCGATTTTACGATGAATGTTGCCGATGGTAAAGCAGGTGATATGAAGGCAGATGAACACAAGGAACATTAATCAAATGTAAAAGGGCATACCCTTACTCTCTTATTTCTATTCAACAAAATGTTATGCTGAACAAACTCATTCTCTTCTCCTTAAAAAACCGGATGCTGGTGGTTTCATTGGCAGCGCTGGTGATGGTGTACGGTGTATTTACATTGGTAAATCTTCCGGTAGATGTATTGCCTGATTTGAACCGGCCAAGGGTAACCATTTTTTTAGAAG
>JANLSA010000152.1:0-2834 GCA_031362085.1 Bacteroidota bacterium
AAAACGGATACTGCAAATATTACACAATGGATGGCTTCGTTTAGCAATCGTCAAAAAAGCTGTGATACTGTTTTAGATAATTTTAATTCCTTTTCAAAAAATTATTCAATAAAAACTGCTAAAAATTATTTTTCTGTTATTAGTGGTTTCGCTGATTTCATATACACGGACCGTACCATGCAGCAACTTAAAAATTCAGGAGGTATGCGTCTTATAAGAAATACCGGCGCAACAGACAGTATTATTGCTTATGATGCTGCAGTCCGGGATATTTTAATAGAAGAAACAGGGATATCGATGTATTATGACCAGCTTAATGATTTAGACATGAAAATGCTCAGCTATCGGAAAATAAGTTCCGAGTTTAAACTTAAAAAAACCGAAGAATTAGAAAAAGAAAAAATTAATTTCTGGATAAAGCAAGGTGCTGAGCAATTTGAGTATTTATATAACCTGATTTATAAATACCGGATACTAGTTGCTGGTTACAATATGCAGCTTTCTCAGTTAAAAAATCGGGGAGGCAGGCTCGTTGATTTTTTGCAAAAAGAATATGACATAAAAATAAAATAATTATATGAAAAAATTTTTGATTTTACTGGTACTTCCGCTTCAGCTCTGCACGCAAAAAAATAATAAAGAAGAAATTGCCCGCTGGGAAAAACAGGCAAAGGGTGTAACTATCATAAGAGACAACTATGGTGTTCCGCATATTTATGGGAAGACAGATGCCGATGCTGTGTTTGGTTTGCTGTATGCACAATGCGAAGATGATTTTAAAAGAGTGGAGATGAACTATATTGAAAAGCTGGGGAGGATGGCAGAGGTAAAAGGCGAATCAGAACTATATGATGATTTACTGATGCGGATGATTATAGATTCTGCCGACGCTGTAAAAGATTATAACAATGCTCCCGATTGGTTAAAAAAATTATGCAATGCTTTTGCGGATGGTATTAATTATTTTATGTACAAAAATCCAAACACCAAACCCGATTTATTAACTCATTTCGAACCCTGGTTTCCTATGCTATGGACAGATGGAAGTATCGGCGCTATTAATACTGCAGATATTACATCCGATGAATTAAAAAATTTATACTCCGGTGAGCCAACCGCTTCCGTTATCAAAAAAGATGAGGAAGAATTATCCAATGGATCAAATGGTTTTGCTTTTTCTCCGAAAATAACAGAATCCGGAAATTCAATTCTCTATATCAACCCGCATGTTACATTTTATTTCCGCCCCGAAGTACATATAGTAAGTGAAGAAGGATTGAATGCTTATGGAGCAGTTACCTGGGGACAGTTTTTTGTATACCAGGGCTTCAATGAACATTGCGGATGGATGCATACCAGCAGTGCAGTAGATGCAGCTGATACATATATAGAAAAAATTGGCAGCCGGGATAATAAACTAGTGTACATGTATGACGGCAATGCAAAACCTGTGATTGAAAAAAAGATTTCCCTAAACTATAAATCCGGAAATGGGATTCAGGCTAAAACCATTAATGCACTCTTTACACATCATGGCCCTGTAATGGCGAAAAGAAATGGACAGTTTATCAGCTTGAAAGCCGATAACAGGATTATGAATGGCCTGATCCAATGCTGGCAACGGAACAAAGCAAAAAACTTTGTTGATTTTAAAAACACACTGGACTTAAAAGGAAATATTTCTAATAATACCGTGTATGCAGATGCTGAAGGAAATATTGGCTACTGGCATGGTAATCGAATTCCTGCAAGAGATTCTAAACTTGACTGGAACGAAGCTGTTGATGGAAGCACATCCGCTACTGAATGGAGCGGCTACCATAGTATCAGTGAAATCGTTCAAAGCATTAATCCTCCCAATGGCTGGTTGCAGAATTGTAACTCTACTCCCTACACGGTAGCAGGCAGCAATAGCCCTAAAGAAAAAAATTATCCGGCTTATATGGCACCGGATGCAGAAAATTTTCGTGGCATCAATGCGGTAAGAGTGTTGAGTGAAGAAAAATCGTACACCCTGGATAAAGTAATAAAAGCCGGGTACGACACAAGGTTAGCAGCATTTGAACTGTTAATCCCGGCTTTGGTAAAAACATTTGAAAAAAATATTTCTGCCAACGATTCACTTTATGCTGTGCTGGCCGAACCTATCAGCGTTTTAAAAAACTGGGATTACCGCTGTGGTGTAAATTCAATTGCCACCACACTGGCTGTGGAGTGGGGCCAGAAAATATTAACCGCTATACAGCAATCAAAAGTTGGTGCTGATGAAGAAACCACACTAATTAATAAAGCAAAACAATATATTACCACGACACCGCCAAACTATTTGCTGATACCGCTGCGGGATGTAATAAATGAATTGCAAACTAAATTTGGTAAATGGCAAATGCCCTGGGGAGAAATTAACCGCTTTCAAAGAATCTCCTCAGACATCAATAATAAGTTTGATGATGCACAACCCAGCGTACCGGTAGCTTTTGTATCTGCCACATGGGGCATGTTGCCATCTTATACCAGCCGTTCTTTCCCGGAAACAAAGAAAAAATATGGTGTACATGGAAACAGTTTTATCTGCGCAGTTGAATTCGGTAAAAAGGTAAAAGCAAAATCATTGCTCGCAGGCGGGCAAAGCGGAAATGAAAAATCAAAACATTTTTTTGACCAGGGAGAAATGTATAGCAAAGGAATTTTTAAAGATGTATTGTTTTATAAAGAAGATGTGCTGCAGCATGTGGAAAGGAATTATCATCCGGGAGAATAAATAAATTATTATATGAAAAAAATTAGTACCACCATTTCTGGATTGTTTTTGTTTTTCATTTCCTTTTCTCAAT
>JANLSA010000159.1:0-7588 GCA_031362085.1 Bacteroidota bacterium
CGGATGTATGCAGATGGTATTATTTATTACAGATCGGAATTTAAAGTGCCGCTGTGTAAAAATAATTTTTTGTTACCAAAAAATATTTTTCCGGAGCTATTGGAATACCGGAAGCTTAACAGGCTGATTCTCGAATCGAGATGGATAGATGCCCACCCGATATTAGAAAAACTATTTTTAAAACCCCAGCTGTCAGCATTTCAAAAAAGTTCGTTGCTTGTTTTGATAGGTCTTATTGAACTTTATCATTTCCCGGGCTGGAAACATTCGATGAAACGGTTTAAAAGAGCAAAAATAATTTACCCAAATAATATACGGGCAGAACGGGCCGAAGTGGAATATATGATTCGGGATAACAGGGTTGCCGAAGCTAAAAATGCGATGCTTGCATTAATAGCAAAATATCCCAATGAGTATGCAAATTATAATCTTCTTGCTTATTGTTATAAAGAGGAAGGCAACCTGACTGCTGCTGAACAGTGGTATTTTGATGCCATAAAAATCCACTCTTTACAAACGGAATCCTGGTCTTCGCTTATACGGTTATATTCCGATAAGAAATGGTACAAAGACAAAAAGAAAAAAATCCCGGACTTAATACAAAAAATTAAAAAGCTTGAAGTGTTCCCCGAATTTGATAACGAGTATTATAATTCTTTCCGGGAAACGGCAGATGGAATGATATTGAATGAAGATTATCAAAAAGTACCATTCATTTATAATTCCGCCATTCAGCATAACCCACGTTTTATAACAGCCTATTTAGATTTTGCCAATTTATACTTACTGCGGAAAGATTACAAAAAAGCGGAAGGTATTTTGAATAAAATTAGAAAAAAAGATGCGGGATGTTTTGATTTATATTGGGCGTTGTCTTATTTGTATGAGTCAAAGGAAGGCAAATTTAAAGAAGCGATCTCAGCATATAAAAAATGTCTTGAAATCAGACCCGCATGGTCAGATCAGATATTCAACCTCATGGCTAATCTGTATAGCCAGCAAAAAGATTTTGAAACGGCAGTGAATTATTATAAAAATGCAATTAAACTTAATAAGGGAAACGATATTTATAAGGATAATCTTGGTGGACTAGCCGATAAAATTATTCTTACCGATTTTAAAAATATGGATTTTAAAAAGGCAGATGGCCTGATAAATTCTGTTTCAAAATATGTGAAGAATAAAGATGTTCTTAACCGGGTTGGTAATTTTTATTTCAGGAAAGCTGATTATGAAAAGGCTATACAATATTATGACCGGGCAATACTACAGGATAATAACGTGGCCGTTTTTTATGAAAATAAAGGACTTGCTTTTGAAGGGCTTAATAAGGATGAATTGGCAATAGAGAACTTTACAAAGGCTTGCCAGCTTGAACAGAAATCAGGAGATCCTTTTAATTCACTTGGTTACTTTTATTTTCAGCGGAAAGAATATGCCAAAGCCACTGAATATTATTTAAAGGCAATTGAAAAAGAAGGAAACGATGAAACATTTATTCAAAATCTTATTCGTTCATATGGAGATTCGGGAGACTTTGTTAAAGCTGAAGAATGGAATAAAAAACTTATCAGGTTAAATAAAACAAATGCAGATCATATTGCCCAACTGGCTTTTTATCAGTCTTCGCTGAATAAAGGAAAAGAAGCTTTGAAAACAATAAAGAAAGCGAATTTATTGAATTCGCAAAGCAACTATGTAATCAGAACGATGGCTTCAATTTATGAAAAACAAGGTAATTCAAAAAAAGCCTTTGAATTGTATAAGAAAGTATATAAACAGGATCCACATGATGACACAACTCTTAACAGGTTGGGTGTTTATTATTACAGAAGTAAAAATTACAAAGAAGCTATTAAGTATTATACCAGGGCAATAGCCATCAATAATACATCCGGCGTTTATTACGACAATCTGGGTCTGGCTTATGAGTTTACAAATAATATTCGTAAATCTGAGGATTGTTACAAAAAATTTATCAGCCTGGAACCACAAAACAGTAATGCGTATAACAATCTTGCTGTTTCACAATTTAAGCAGGGCAAAAATCCAGAAGCTGAAAAGAATTATTTGAAAGCTTTAGAAATTGATCCGGGTTCTGATATTTACCTCGAAAATCTGGCTATCCTATACAGAGCAATGCAAAAAAATGATAAAGCAATTGTTTTTTTTGAAAAGGCACTTAAAATTAATAAGGATAGTCATTTTAATCACAATGATGTTGGTGTTCTTTATTATACTCGAAATGATTTTGAAAAAGCAATAGAACACTACGAGGAAGCTATTCGTATAAAACCTGAAATTTCTTTGTATCATGAAAATCTTGGGCTTGCATTTAAAGGCATAAAACGCAGATCAGAAGAAAAGAAAAGTTATGAAAAAGCCTTAAGCCTTGAACCGGAAAATGCCAGGCTGCTAAACAGGATAGGTGTCTGGTATTTTGAAGAAAAAAATTATCCGGAAGCAATAAAATTTTATCATCAGGCTCTTGCAATTGATAGTAATAATGCCACTTTTCTTGAAAACCTGGGACTTGTATTATATTCCGATGGTGATGACTCAAATGATTTTGAAGCAATTGAAGTTTACAAAAAACTTGTAAACATTTCTCCAGCCAATTTCAATGCATGGAATGAACTTGGTGTTTTGTACTACAGTAAAGGAATGAATGATGAAGCGATTGATGCTTATATGAAAGCAAACATGCTTCGCCCGGCCACGGCGATTGTTTTAGAAAATATTGGGTTGGCTTTTTTTGCAAAAAAATATTATACCGATGCCATTCAATATTATCTGCAAGCAATAAAAGCCGGATCGAGCTTAAAACTCAGACTTCTTCAGGAAATTGGTGACATCTATCATCTGAAACTTAATACAAGTATTGAAGCCATACCTTTCTATAAAGAAGGACTTTTAATAGAACCAACCAACACTGTAATTTTAAAAAAATTAGTTGAAGTATATGAAAATGTAAACGATATTGAAAATGCAAAGAATACCAGAATAGAATTAGAGAAGTTAAGTAATTTAAAGAATTAAAAGTTGTTCATGCAGCTTCAATACCTGCGGCATTAAAAGTTGCTGCTCATCATTCATCAAAACAAAATCGCATAATTTCATTTTCTCATCTTCATTCATCTGCTGGTTTATTCGTTGCAATATTTTTTCAGCAGTTAGTTTATCTCTTTCCATCACTCTTTTTATCCGTAATGGCTGTGGAGTATAAACGCCAATTACATAGTCCAGTCGTTTATTTACACTGGCCTCAAAGACCAAAGCGGCTTCATGTATTGCATAGGGAGTTGTTTGGTTATTCATCCAGGCTTCGCCAGCTTTCATTGTGGCAGGGTGGGTGAGGGAGTTGAGTAAATTTAATTTTTCCTTATTACTGAAAACTTGTGAAGCAAGATAAGAACGATTTAATTTTCCATTGACATACGATTCATCACCAAAGTTTTTTATTATTTGTTTTTTTAGTTCTTCATCTTCATTCATAATTTTCTTTGCTTCAAAATCAGCATAAAAAACAGGAATGCCCAGCACTTCAAATATCTGTGCTACGGTACTTTTGCCGCTGCCAATTCCACCTGTAAGTCCTATCCGTAACATTTTTATTTTTGAATGTTATAAATGTAATTGGGAATTAGAAATACGGAATTGGGTAAACCCCTAATCCCCAATTCCCAATTCCCAATTCCTGAATTATGATAAAACGATTTACTTCTTTTCTGCCAAACCCGTCTTTCCTAAATTCTTTGTCCACTCCATACTAATTGCACTTTTTTCAATTTTGATATAGCTACCTGGACTTGTTTCAAGATTGATGGTACCATCTTCATTAACTTTATTAATAGTACCGTGAATACCTGCAATGGTTACAATTTTTTCACCTTTCTGAATGTCAAGAATAAATTGCTTCTGTTCTTTTGCTCTTTTACTTTGTGGACGGATAAAGAATAACCAGAATACGAGAATCATTGCACCTAACATAATTAAAGTTCCGTATCCGCCACCGGGTGCTGCTGCCTGTAATAAATAAAACATTGTTTGATTTTTTTGATTGTGTTTAAATTTTTATTCCTTCTCTACATTTACTGAAAATGTAAGTATTTTATCGCTCATGGTATTTGCTGTAACAGTAAGTGTTTTGCTTTGAGGACCGGGTTTACCCCTACTGTCAAATTTTGCCTTAATCAATCCTTCTTCTCCGGGTAAAATGGGTTTTTCTGGTTTTTCCGGAACGGTGCATCCACAACTTGCTTGTACATCCTGAACTACCAAAGGTTTAGTTCCTGTGTTTTTAAAACGATATACAATTTCCAAAACTTTACCTTCTTTAATATCTGGTAAAGTTTGGTTTATTTTATCAATCCACTCAACGGTTGTAAAATTGCTGGTGTCAGAAATATTCGGAGGTGTAATATCCGGATTCGTGTTAGAAACGATACTGCCACGATTTGTGGTATCGCCAGTAAGCGTAGTAGCGGCGTCGGTTGCTTTTTTATCACCACTATTGCATGCGGTTAACAATAAAACTGCTAAACTATAAATGAATTGTTTTTTCATAAATTAAAAATATTGAGTTGCAAATGTAATGTTCAATCGGCAATTAGCAATCAGCGGTCGGCAGTCAACAGTCAAAAGTCGTCAGTCAAAACACAATCCGCAATTGACAATCTGAAATCTGCAATCAATTCACCCCTTCCGGTATTCCACCTTCTCCATTTTCCCCTGTTCCACTAACTCCTTATGGATATTATCTAAAATTCCATTTACAAAATGACCACTTTGAACTGTACTATAATCTTTTGCCAGATCAATGTATTCATTGATTGTAACTTTTGGTGGGATCGTTTCAAAATAAAGAAATTCCGCTACACCCATTTTCATTAATATCATATCTATTTGTGCAATCCGATCGCTGTCCCAGTTTTTAAGTTTTGGGACAATCAATTCCTGCAAATGATCATTTTTTTCAAGAACAGTTTTTAACAAGCCTTCGGCAAATTTTCTTTTATCACTACCCAGCATGTCCTTAAAATTGAAATTGCCGGGTTTGTGTATATAATTAACCATTAACTGAATCAACATTTCACCATCATCATCCCAATTGGTAAACTGATCTTCCATAAAGGAAGTGAACGAATCATTTGCCAGCATCATATCATTTAAAATAAATTCGATGATAACCCGTTCATCTTCCCGGTTTCGGTTTAGGAGGCTTATATATTTTTTATATTCTTCCCGCTGTGTCAGGTCCTGATAAATTTTTTTTACCATTTCCATATCTGCTTTCAACGGCGGTTTATCCAGCGCAAACTGTTCTTTCAGGGCATTGTCATTTAAGATGCGCCAGAGAAATTCATTACCCGCAATCTTTATATTCACATTCAGATCTTCCTGTGTTGGCAAGTGTTTACCAGCCCGATGATGAGCCGATCTTTCCGCATAACGGGGAATTTCGGTGAGGTACCAGATTAAATGAACAAGTAATGAACGGGTATTATCAAAATGACGGCGTAGAAGGATTAGTGAGTTATCGCTGCCTTTTTTTTCTGTATCAGTTTCCATTGAGTTCAGGGTGTATATGGTCTGCATCACTTTCACCCTGATATTTCTTCTGCTAATCATGAATTAAGAACTGTTTGAGCGGCAAATGTAGTAATTGTATCTGAACCTGCCACTCTTCAACTGTATATATTTATTTCTTTCTTAGATTTGGGAATGCAAAAAATATTTTTATCAATATTATTTTTTGGATTAACATTTTTTGTAAATAGTCAGGCATATATGGCTGATGTAGTAACAGGTAAGCCCTATACTTTGGGAATATATAATGAAATCAGAGGCAGTGCATTTTTATTTGATGATTGGAAACCAACACATGTTACGGATAAGGATGGCATTATTTTTCTAAATGTACCCGTCAGGTTTGATGCATATGCAAATAAATTTTTATTTAATCACAGAGACACTGCTTATGAATTTATTACGGTTGTAAAAGAATTTGAATTATTCCCTTCACGTGGCGATACAACTACAAAAATGGTTTTTAAAAAAGGATTTGCTGCCGATGATAAACTTACCGCTGATAAATGGGTACAGGTACTTGCTGAAGGGAAAATAACTGTCATAAAATATATCCGCAAAACGCAACAGGAAATTTCGGAGTACAATGTGCCGGGCAAAATCAATGTGTTTGCGGATAATATGACTTATTTTTTTATAAAAAATGGGACAACAGTTTCTCAAAGACCCAGTCCAAAATTTTTGCAGGAATTGCTTTCAGATAGATGGACACTGATGGATGCTTTTATGAAACAGCATGCATTGAGCCTGAGAATCGAAGATAATTACCTGAAGGCTATAAACTATTACAATTCACTTTAGTTGTTATTCAAAATCTTACCCATAAACTTCAATTCAATATCGGGGAGCAATAGAAAAACTGACAGTACAGGTAATTCGAAACTGAATTTGACAAAAACAATTGACAACATTTCCCTGAACCTGAAATTTTTTCAGGTTGGTTATTGAGGGCACGGTATTAGCCGTACCTTCGCCGCCCGCCTACGCTAAGCTTCGGCGGGCAAGCCCACAAGTTTGGGTTTTAATAATTTAAAAAAACAAAATCAATAAAAACTATGGCAAAGAAGATTAGCGTTACCCCTCTTCATGACAGGGTAATAGTGAAGCCCGCAGCAGCTGAAGAAAAAACTGCAGGTGGCATCATCATCCCCGATACTGCAAAAGAAAAACCCCAACGCGGCACTATCATGGCTGCCGGTCCTGGGAAAAAAGATGAACCTGTAACTGTAAAATCAGGAGACACGGTTCTTTATGGCAAATATGCCGGTACTGAAATCACCATCGAAGGTGAAGAGTACCTGATTATGAGAGAAAGTGATATACTGGCGATAGTATAACTGGCGATTGCAAATTGCATATTGAAGGAAGCGACAGTGTGCAAAATTTGAAATTTTCAATTTAAAATTTAAAATAATTAATATGGCAAAACAAATTTTCTTCGACATAGAAGCAAGAAACAGAATGAAGCGTGGTGTGGATATACTGGCCAACGCTGTTAAAGTAACACTCGGTCCCAAAGGACGTAATGTAGTACTTGAAAAAAAATTCGGTGCACCGCAGGTTACTAAAGATGGTGTAACGGTAGCTAAAGAAATTGAACTGGAAGACCCCATTGAAAATATGGGTGCACAAATGGTGAAAGAAGTAGCTAGCAAAACTGCAGATATTGCAGGTGATGGTACTACTACTGCAACCGTGCTTGCACAATCAATCATCAGCGAAGGTTTGAAAATGGTAGCAGCAGGTGCAAACCCAATGGATTTGAAACGTGGTATTGATAAAGCAGTTATTAAAGTTGTTGAACATCTGAAAAGTCAGAGCCAGGCAGTTGGAAATGATAGCAGCAAAATTCAGCAGGTAGCATCTATTTCTGCTAACAACGATAATGAAATAGGAAAGCTGATTGCTGAAGCAATGAAAAAAGTGGGTAAAGAAGGTGTAATAACTGTAGAAGAAGCAAGAGGAACTGAAACAGGAATCGAAGTGGTAGAAGGTATGC
>JANLSA010000171.1:0-11227 GCA_031362085.1 Bacteroidota bacterium
TCATACCTGCACCTGGGATGATGAGTTATTGAAACTTTTTAATATACCAAAATCAATTTTGCCTGAAGTAAAACCTTCGAGTTCTATTTATGGAAAAACAGAAAATATTTTTCCAGAAATTAATATACCAATTGCAGGCATTGCTGGTGATCAGCAAGCTGCATTGTTTGGGCAAATGTGTACACAACCGGGCATGGTAAAAAATACGTATGGCACAGGTTGCTTTATGCTGATGAATACAGGAACAAAAGCTATTGCATCAAAAAATAATTTATTAACAACGATTGCATGGCAAATTGATGGCAAAACAGAATATGCATTGGAAGGAAGTGTTTTTATTGCCGGTGCCGTAGTACAATGGTTGCGTGATGGTTTAAAAATTATTCGCAACTCATCTGAAGTGGAAGCATTGGCCGCAACTGTAAGTGATTCAGAAGGTGTTTATATTGTTCCAGCCTTTGCAGGTCTTGGTACTCCCCACTGGAATCAACATGCAAGAGGAAGTGTTTTTGGATTGACAAGAGGAAGCAGCAATGCTCATCTTGCAAAAGCTGCACTCGATAGTATTGCTTTTCAAACTTATGATGTGCTGAAAGCTATGGAAGCCGATTCAGGAATTTCAATTGCCGAACTGAGAGTGGATGGTGGTGCTACAATTAATAATGCTTTGATGCAATTTCAAAGTGATATACTCAATACAAAAGTTATCCGGCCGAAAGTAACAGAGACAACTGCATTGGGTGCCGCTTATTTAGCAGGGCTTACAGTTGGCTTTTGGGAAAATGTTGAAGAGATTCAAAAACAATGGCAGGTGGATAAAGAGTTTTCTTCTACGATGAATGATGAAAAAAGAAATGAATTGGTAAATGGATGGCAGCGGGCAGTGAACGCAACTATTGCGTGGGCTGATGAAAAATAAATTCAGACCACAGAGGTACACAGAGAAAAAGAGAGCCACTGAGTTTTAGATTATGATTACTCTGTGTACCTCAATAACTCTGTGGTTCTCTGTGGCCAAAAATCATGAATAGAAAACTACAAATACAACAATTGCAGGCAACCAAAGAATTCGATATCTGTATCATTGGCGGCGGAGCTACTGGTTTAGGCATTGCGGTAGATGCTTCATCAAGAGGATGCAAAACAATTTTACTGGAAAAATATGATTTTGCAAAAGGCACATCAAGCCGCAGTACAAAACTGGTGCATGGGGGTGTACGCTACTTACAACAGGGAAATCTGAAACTGGTGATGGAGGCATTGAAAGAAAGAGGTCTACTGAAAAAGAATGCACCACATCTTGTAAAAAATCAAGCATTCGTTATTCCCAATTATAAATGGTGGGAAAATCCTTTTTATGGAATTGGGTTGAAAGTCTATGACTGGATGGCGGGCAGCCTGGGTTTTGGCCCATCACAATTTTTAGATAAAGAAGAAACACTTGCATTAGCACCTAATCTTGATGAAGAAGATTTGCGTGGTGGTGTGTTGTATCATGACGGGCAGTTTGATGATGCAAGGTTGGCTATTCATCTTGCTATGACAGCAGTTGATCATGGTGCTACTGTTTTAAATTATATTAGTGTGGAAGGATTGATGAAAGCGGATGGAAATATTTGCGGCGTAAAAGCAAAAGATAGTTTTGGCGGCCGTGAATATGAGATAAAAGCAAAAGTCGTTATCAATGCAACCGGTATTTTTTCTGACGATATTGTAAAAATGGATGATAAAAATGCAGAACCATTGATAACACATAGCCAGGGCATACATCTGGTTTTTGATAAATCTTTTTTACCAACCGATACGGCTATCATGATACCGAGGACAGATGATGGCCGTGTGTTGTTTGCCGTACCCTGGCATAACAAAATTATAGTGGGTACTACTGATACACCTGTTTCAAAAGCAACTGAAGAGCCCATCGCCATGAAAGAAGAAATCGAATTTGTAATGCAACATGTGACCCGGTACCTGAGAAAAGATCCATCGTATGCAGATGTAAGAAGTGTATTTGCCGGATTAAGGCCACTTGTAAAAAGTAACAGCAAAATCACATCGGCAATTTCAAGAGATCATCATATCGCCATTTCAGATTCTGAATTAATCAGCATTACCGGAGGTAAATGGACAACATACCGTAAGATGGCAGAAGATGTAATGGAGATTGCAGTACATAAAGCGGGTATGAGTGATAAAGAATGTGTAACCAAAAACCTGCATATTCACGGATATAAAAAAACAACAGACTATACTGCACCTTTATATTATTATGGCACCGATGCGGGTGCAATACAAACAATGGTAAAAAATAATCCGGTACTTGGAGAATTAATACATCCGGCATTACCTTATATAAAAGCAGAAATAATATGGGCGGTGCAAAATGAATTATGCATGACAGTAGAAGATGCGCTGGCAAGAAGAACAAGAGCATTGCTATTAGATGCAAAAGCAGCAATTGAATCTGCACCTGTCGTTGCTACATTAATGGCTAAAGAAATGGGGAAAGATGAACTCTGGATTATTGAACAAATCAATATCTTTAATTCGGTAGCCAAAAACTACTTACTCAATTATTAAATTTTAATTATCAATTTTTATGAATCATTTTATCGGTGAATTTATCGGAACTATGCTGCTTATTATTCTTGGCGACGGCGTAGTGGCTAATGTTGTACTCAACAAAACAAAAGGAAATAACAGCGGATGGGTAGTCATTACACTCGGTTGGGGTATGGCTGTTTTTCTTGGAGTCAATGCATCGCTTGCCCTGGGTGGCAGCGGACATTTGAATCCTGCAGTAACCATTGCCATGACAGTTTTTGGTGATTTTGATTCTGCCAATCTTTTAACCTATATCGCTGCCCAGTTTGCAGGCGCCATTACCGGTGCCATCATTGTATGGATTTCTTACAAACAACATTTTGATGAAACAATTGATCCAAATAGCCAGTTAGCAGTTTTTTGTAATGCCCCTGCTATTCGCAATACAGGGTATAATTTGATAACTGAAGTAGTGGGAACATTTGTTTTAGTACTTGGTGCATCTCTGTTTTCTAAACATGCGGCCACATCCGGCGCATTAGATGCTCTACCTGTGGCTTTACTTATATTAGGAATTGGATTATCACTTGGTGGTCCCACGGGTTATGCTATTAATCCTGCTCGTGATTTAGGGCCACGCATTGCACATTTTATTTTGCCTATAAAAAATAAAAGAGACAGTGACTGGGGTTATAGCTTGATCCCTGTGGTGGGACCAATTATTGGGGCGTTGATTGCAGCTTATGTTTTTAAACTATTATTCCCAATTGTATCAACTTAGCAGTGTGTTGTCAATTCCGAATCCGCCAAAGGTGGAGAGAAATCTCAAAATGTAGTGACAATATGAGATTACTCGCTAAGATTCTTGAAATTTAATAAATCACGAAATTCGGCTCAGGAATGACAAAACAATGTGAGTCAGATTATTTTTAAATAATAAATTCATGAAAAAATATACTTTACTTCTTCTAACACTAATAACCTGTTATTATATGCAAGCACAAACACCTGAAGAAAGATTGAAAGAAAAAGGAATAATATTAACCGCTCCCGGAGCACCTGTTGCTAATTATGTAAACGTGGTTCGAGTTGGTAATCTTTTATTTCTTTCGGGTAAAGGACCGACAAAATCCGATGGAACAAATATTACCGGTAAACTAGGGAAAGACTTAACCATAGATCAAGGCTATGAAGCAGCGAAACTTTGTGCAATAAATCATATAGCTGTTTTAAAAACAGAATTGGGTGAATTGAGTAAAGTAAAACGTATTGTAAAAGTATTGGGAATGGTAAATTGTACCGATGATTTTAAAGACCAGCCAAAAGTAATCAATGGCTATAGTGATTTTATGGTTGCCATTTTTGGTGACAAAGGAAAACATGCCCGGTCAGCAGTTGGCATGAACGCATTGCCTTTTGATATAGCAGTTGAAGTGGAGGTGATTGTGGAGGTGGAGTAAAAACAATTTATAAAATATTACTAGCCTGCAAAATCATGTTGCAGGCTTTTTTTATTTGTTCTTCATCTATAACCAACGGTGGCGAAATCCTCAAACAATTCGATGCAAACAAAAACCAATCCGTCATAACACCTGCTTCAATACAGGCATCAATCACTTTTTTATTCGTTTCAAAACAATCAAACTCAATCGCCATCCACAAACCATACGAACGAACAGCTTTTATTTTAGAACTGTGTCCGCCTCCCGGCGGATGAACAAGCAATGATTTAAATAATTCTTCTTTTCGTTTTACATTATTTATCATCCCTTCATCCAGTAATGTTTTCATACCAGCCATACCCGCAGCACAACAAACAGGGTGGCCACCAAATGTAGTAATATGCCCGAGCACGGGATTTTCAGTAAAACAATCCATCCGTTTTTTGTCAGCAATAAAAGCACCTAATGGCATACCGCCTCCCAATGCCTTGCCGAGTAACAAAACATCAGGAACAATATTAAAATTTTCAAAACCCCAGAATTTACCCGTTCTTCCAAAGCCAGCTTGTATTTCATCGAGCATTAAAAGTGTTCCTGTTTCAGTACATTTTTTTCTTAATGCCATCATCCATTCCTGTGATGGGATAATGATTCCTGCTTCGGCTTGTACAGTTTCAGCAATCACACAAGCCGTGAGTTCTGTTATTGAATTTAATGATTCAAAAGAATTGTATTCAAGATGTAAAACATCCGGCAACAAAGGGCGGTAAGCATTGCGCCAATATTCATCTCCAATAATACTTAATGCACCCTGCGTACTGCCATGATAAGAATTTTTGAAAGCTATGATTTGAGTACGTTTGCTTACCCGTTTGGCAAGCTTCATTGCTCCTTCCACTGCTTCGGCGCCGGAGTTGGTAAAATAAACTGAATTGAGTGATGAAGGAAGATGATCGGTTAACAGTTTTGCATATTGCACCTGTGGGCTTTCAACAAACTCGCCATACACCATCACATGCAGGTAAGCATCTAACTGTTTTTTTATTGCTTCAATTACTTTTGGATGGCGGTGCCCAATATTGGCAACACTGATGCCGCCGATTAAATCAAAATATTCTTTTCCATTTACATCATAGAGCAAACAACCTTCGGCCTTTGCAATTTCAAAAGCCAATGGAGAAGGAGATGTTTGAGCAATATGTTGTAAGAAAATTTCCCGCTGGTTCAAGTAAAAAATTTAACCGCAAAGGACGCAAAGATTTCGCAAAGGGGCGCAAAGAAATTCTATAAATTGCAGAGATTGTCACTGGAACACAGAAGCAACGCAAAAAATAACTGTTATTGCTTTAAAGATTATTAATTCTTAATCATTAATTTTTAATTACAACATGCCTGTAATACTACCTGTAGAAAATAAACATCCTGAATTCGGAGCCAATTGTTTTATCGCACCCAATGCTACCCTTGTCGGTGATGTGGTGATGGGTGATGACTGCAGCATCTGGTTTAATGCTGTGTTGCGTGGGGATGTGAATTTTATTAAAATAGGCAATAAAGTTAATGTGCAGGATGGTGCATGTATTCATTGCACCTACAAAAAATGCGGTACTACTATTGGAAATAATGTTTCTATTGGTCACAACGCAATTGTGCATGGATGCACTTTGCATGATAATGTATTGGTCGGTATGGGTGCAATCATTATGGATTTAGCAATTGTACATAGCAATACGATCATTGCAGCAGGTGCTGTGGTTTTGGAAGGAACAGTTTGCGAGGCTGGAAGTATTTATGGCGGTGTGCCAGCTAAGAAAATAAAGGATATACCCCAGGAAATGATTGGCGGCGAAATAAACCGTATTGCAGATAATTATGTGCAATATGCCAAGTGGTTTAAGGAGATTTAATATTTGATATTGTAGATTGAATATTGCAAATTTAAAATTGCAGGAATGACTCTGAGAATAGATTGAATATTGATTGTTGCTGATTGCTAATTGTAAATCTACTACCGTCTTTTGCAGATTGTTGGCTGCCGACTGCCAATACCCTCGTAATTTCCCTCTTTCACAAGCAATTTTAACTTCGTAGTTTCGTTATTCAAAAAGTAAGAAATGAAAAACCTGAGAACCATATTCATTACATGCAGTCTGATGATACTGTTTTCAAGTTGCAAAGTTTGGAACAATTTGTTTCCGCCTAAGTATGGATGTACTACGAATGGAAAAAATATAGGAGCTGAGAAATTAGCAAGTGGCGACCCAAAAGCCGAGAAGCAAGCGAGGAAAGCAAAAAAATTCCGATCATAAATTTTTTGGTTGCAGCTATTTGCAATCATCGGCTGTCTACTATTCGAACCCTTTTAAAAACATATACCATGAGCCTAACTTTACGTACAACCCTTGGATGCACCGAAGCCATCATTGCAGATGATGGCGGATTAAAACGCTTTTACCAGGTAGCTGATATTCTCAGCAACGATTTCAAAATTAAATTTACCAGCAAGGAAGATGATTTCGATACCATTGACTGGGCGTTTCGTTTTAAAGGTCATGAGTTGACCCTGCACTATAACATCTATACCGGCATTTCGATGTATCCTGCCCGTACTAAGCATGCAGAAAGCAAAGACAACAAAGCAGTAGTTGATTTAGCCGGTGTACTTGAAAATCGTTTACTTCATTTTGATGCGAAAAAAATTGCTTAACTTTTGTATTATTTAATGTACTCAACTGAAGTACTACTATTGAGCTTTGCTTGCGACGCTCCGTTTATCGCTTTGTAATTCTACTGAACACTAATCAACTATTTGCTTCTTATTTTAAACTGTTATTTATTCTAAAAAATATTGAACACCGCTGGGGTTCTTTTAATTTTCATTCATCATACCCAGGATTTTATTTGGGGTTATTCGTATTAAACCCCATTGGGGTTTTAAGAAATCCGATAAAAAAAATTGAAAATAAAATTCTAAATAAGCTAGGGCTGTGCGTTGGCAAGTCCCCTTTAGGGGATTTAGGGGCTAATACTTCCTCTCCTCAATACTCTCCAGAATACCATAGTAGCTTACAAACCTGTCTTCATGTATTTCGCCGTTCTTAACTGCTTCCTTGATAGCGCAGCCCGGTTCGTTTATATGCAGGCAATTATTAAATTGACAATTATTTAATTTATCCCGCATTTCAGGATAATAATGCGAAAGCTCCTGCCGGGTTAAATCTACCAGACCAAATTCACGCATACCGGGAGTGTCAATTATTTTCCCACCGAAAGGCAAATCAAACATTTCAGCAAAGGTGGTTGTGTGCTGGCCCTTGCCACTCCACCCACTTATGTCTTTTGTTCTCAAATTCATTTCAGGAAAAATAGAATTAAGCAAAGATGATTTTCCAACTCCGCTATGCCCGCTGATCAGTGTGATTTTATCTTTAAGCTGATCATTTATTTCCTCTATTCCTTCGTTATTAATTGCACTTATTAAAAATACTTTGTAACCAACTGTCTCATACATTTCTTTCCATTGCTCATATTTCTCCATTTCCTTTTTCCGGTACAAATCACTTTTATTAAAAACGATTATAGCAGGAACATGATACATTTCTGACGCCACTAAAAAACGATCGATAAAACCCTGGGAAGTTTTAGGTTCTTTTAAAGTTGCTACCAGCATCGATTGGTCAAGATTGGAAGCTACAATATGATGCTGGTACTTATTTCTTGGGCTTTGACGATTGATATAATTTCTGCGGTCGTGTATTTCATCTATTATAGAAGTATTGCTTTCTTCGTTTTCTATTTCCATTTCCACCAGATCACCTACGGCAACCGGGTTAGTGCTGGTAATATCATCCATCTTCATTACCCCTTTCATCCGGGCATTCCAGAATTTTCCGGTATCATCTTTTACCACGTACCAGCTTCCGGTAGATTTATAAACTAATGCTTTCATTTGAGCTGCTAATTTACGCTAATGAAGTTGAATGAATAAGAATGGATAATAATAATTCACTCAGGGGAATTTTTTCAGAACTGTAAAACGTAGCAAAACTTCCAGAAATAAAAATGCGAGAGCCGCCAGTATTAACGGCAGAAATTTTTCTTCTTCCCTTTTGAAAGTTGTGATTTCTATTTTTGATTTTTCCAGTTGATCAATCTGGTCATAAATCCTTTTCAATGTTTCTTTATTCGTTGCACGAAAATATTGCCCGCCAGTTTCTGTTGCAATTTTACTCAGCAATTCTTCATCTAAAAAATCACCGGCAGCATTTTTTGTTTTTGCTGATGATATGCCGGTTGCCGACGGAACAATTGCACTCATCCCAATCGTGTATACTTTTACTCCCTGCGATTTTGCAATTTCCAACGCAGTCAAAGGATCAATGAGCCGGGTAGCAGGAGCATCTTCTTTTCCATCTGTTAAAAGAATTATTACTTTACTCTTTGTTTCACTTTTATTTAATCTGCCGGCTGCTGTTGCAAGGCCCTCGCCGATTACAGTGCCATCTGCTAAATATTTCCTGCTTTCCAGAGATTGAATTTGAGTGACTAAAGTATTTCTATCTGTTGTCAACGGTACTTGTGTAAAACTTTCGCCTGAAAAAATTACCAACCCGATTCTGTCAACAGTTCTGCTTTTTACAAAATCAACAGCCACTTCTTTTGCTGCTTCCATCCTTGATGGTAAAATATCCCTCGAACCCATACTACCACTTACATCCATACAAAGCATGATATCTATTCCCTCTCCCTGTTCATTTGTTTCGCTAAAATGTTGTTGGGGACGAGCTAAGGCAACTATCAAACAGCTTAATGTAAATAACCGGAGTATAAACGGAAAATGTCTTAACCTGTTTTTCCAGGTAATCACATTAAAAGATTGTGTAGTACTAACTGTAAAAGAAGCGTTGCTGCTCTTTTGTTTTTTTATATACCACCAAATCAAAACCGGTAGCATGGCAAACAGGCTGAAACAAAAAGGATATGCAAAGTCTATATTTTTAATCCATTCGTATAACATCAAAAAAGTCTCCTGAGTTTACTGCAAATTTGCAGGTGGTTTTATAAACCGGATTGTTCAATTTTTTTTATTGTTTTCAATATTGTTTCAAATGTTGTTCTATCATCTTCGGTTGAAGAAACATATTTGGCAAACTTTACATAATCGCTTAACCGAAGTGCCTGCTGCAGTTGATTATAAATTTCATTATCATTTAAAACTGGTTTCAATTGCGCCACTAAATCATCTGTAGTTTTTTGCAAAGACAGGATGTTTTTCTTTTTCAAAACATACAACTTAAAAATATCGATAAGTTTTGTATGAAAAGCTTTTCCGGAACTTTTTTGATTTTGTAAAATTTCTAATTGCTTCATCGCTTCTTCCAAAGGATTTAATGCAGGAGCTATAACTGCTTGCACAGGAATCTTTTTCTTTCTTGAGAAAAAATAAACAAACAACAATAATACACCAACACCAGTTACGATATACCAAATCCAGTTCTTCTTCGCTTTAGCTTCTATCTCAATAATATCTTTTATGTCATGATAGTTCTGATCCGGGTTAAAATCAGAAAAAACAACATCAATAGGAATCGAGTCAGATTTGATTTTATTTGATAGAACAAAAGAAGGAATAACCCAATGCCCTGAATCGAAACTCGTTATTTTATAAACTGCCCGCAGAAATGAAGCACCATTTTTAATTGTTGTATCAAGTATTGGCTTATCCAGTAATTCGAAATGCGGAATGTTGCCAAACTCATTCAATAATTTAACTGATTCAGAGGACAGAGTGGTTTCGAGAGTAAGTTGCAATGGTTCCCCGATCAAAATTCTATTTTTATCAACTGTGGCATTTATAGATCCATTCGTTTGTGCATAGCTATTCACACCACAAACAAAAAAGAATAGTAGAAAAAATATTCTGAATAAAATCATTGTTATCCATTAATCATTCAAATCAGCGAAATCATTCAAACCCTGTTTATCAGTGATTACGGTTCCTACTGTAAAAAAACCGTTGTAATACCTTAACATAGTCTTCATCCGTACGAAGGTGCAGCAAATCACATCCTGCTTTTTTAAAAATATCGTTACTGTATTTTGTAACCCGGAAAAATTCCTGCTCATAACTGTGCCGTACAAACAAATCGTCTGTATCAATCCATTTTTGATTTCCTGTTTCAGCATCCTTGACATGCAGCATGCCTGCGATTGGCAATTGCCGGTCCATCTTATCATACAACTTTATACCAATCACATCATGCTTTTTTCCGGCTATTCGCAAGGCATCATTATAATTTGCATCAATAAAATCACTTAACACAAATGCTATACTTTTTTGCTTCGTTGTGTTATTAAAATATTTCAACGCTTTACTTAATTGTGTTCCGCCATTCCGGGGTTCTATCGTCAGCAACTCCCGAACAATAAACAAAGCATGTTGCCTTCCCTTCTTTGGCGGAATATATTTTACAATCTCATCGTCAAAAAATATCACGCCGATTTTATCATTATTATTTACGGCCGAAAAACTAAGTACGGCTCCTATTTCAGTTATAATATCTTTTTTAGTCGCATGTATTGTTCCAAATAATGAACTCTTACTAATATCAACAAGTAGCATAACCGTTAACTCTCTCTCCTCTTCAAAAATTTTACTGTATGGATGTCCCATTCTTGCAGATACATTCCAATCAATAAAACGAATATCATCTCCCGCTGCATATTCACGGACTTCTTTATAGCTCATCCCTTTTCCTTTAAAAGCACTATGATATTCACCCGTAAATAAATCACTGGTGAGTTTCTTGCTTTTTATTTCAAGCAACCGGACTTTTTTTATTATTTCTGCTGTTGTAAGCATTTTGTATTTGAAAGAAAAAAATTCCTTTCGGAGTATTTAGAGGGCTTTACGGAACATTAATCTGTTTTAAAACATCCTCAATTACATTCTCAACATTCACTCCTTCTGCTTCTGCTTCATATGTCAACCCAATCCGATGACGAAGTACATCAAAGCAAATACTCCTTACATCTTCAGGTATTACATAACCCCGTTTATTTAAAAATGCCTGAGACTTTGCAGCAAGAGCAAGATTGATACTACCACGGGGTGATGAACCATAACTAATTAATGGTTTTAATTTTTCTAAGTTGTACTGTTCTGGTTTTCTTGTTGCAAAAACAATATCAAGAATATATTGCTCAATTTTCTCATCCATATATATTTCTCTTACCATCCC
>JANLSA010000194.1:0-2787 GCA_031362085.1 Bacteroidota bacterium
TTGATAACCGAAAGCGTTCCGAAATCGGATGGTTGCGGCGGACAGGTAAATACATTCTGTGCTGTTTCTACCATATAGACTATTGTATTCGGGC
This sequence comes from Bacteroidota bacterium, assembly GCA_031362085.1. Lineage (GTDB taxonomy): Bacteria > Bacteroidota > Bacteroidia > Chitinophagales > Chitinophagaceae > VBAR01. The sequence goes on from JANLSA010000194.1 coordinate 95, forward strand.
TGCCACTAAAGCCAGCCGGGTTTTTTAATTGATACACTCCCTCGGCAATTTTTGTTATAAAACATTTGATGCCGGTTGCTGTTCGTAAATACGTTCCGGTTCTGTTTATCAAACTTGCAACAGATGTAACAGCTACCAATCTGGATGCAGTTGTTTCAAAACCATTTGCGTTGGATGCGCTGTAGGTTACAACATATAATCCCGGCAGAGCTGTATTTACGGTACTCGATACAGGTTGTATATCCGTAATTGCTCCGGTAATATCATCTTTCAGTTTTGCTCCTGCATCGGTATAAGCTGCCCCGGTTGCTAATACCACAATCGGGCTTCCATTCAGAGTTATTTCCGGAAAGCTGACTTCCACCGCTTTGGAAACATTTGCTGTTGTATCTTTTTTACAACCGGAAATAATTAATGCCGGCAGCAACCCGGTAAGTAAAATTTTATAAATGCGTTTCATGATAAAATATTTTTATTATTAGAAATCAGTTTTGGCCCGTTGTATTTACATCCCACCATACTTTATCGGTTACTAATTTTTGTGCCGGTGTATTGGGGTTGCTTGTTACTTCCGAATCGGGATATAATAATCTTGCCGGAAATTTATTTCCGATATTGCTTGTTGCAGAAATGGTAAAGATGTCCGGGTAGCCCGTTCTTCTCCACTCCGTCCATGCTTCTACATTTTGCGATCCGCACAGGGCTGTCCATTTTTGAAAAATAATTGCTTTTATTTTTTGCTCCGCAGTTCCTGCTACCGGAAAATCATTGGCTGTTTGTGATGCATAGGTATTGAATTGTGCAATGGTAAGTCCCCAGCTTAAAAAGGATAATGCAATGCCATCATAATATAATTGCTCTGCATCGCCGGTGCCCCATCCTCTTGAAACAGCTTCTGCCTGTAAAAAAATAACTTTCGGCTTCGCTGATAAAAATGACACTTGCTGCTGCACCACCGGGTCCGCCAACTGCAGCGCCGGGTTTTGAAAATTGTCTGTCGTTCAATGTTGATGGATTCGGAAGATTTCTTCCATTGCCCTGCAGAATACCAACATAATTACCTGTGTTTGGCGCTGCCGTTGCTGCCCTGTATAAAATACTTAAGCGGGGATCATTTAAATTCTGCATCCGGTTAAGCGATGTCTGACTGGCAAGAATATTAAACTCTCCTAATGAATTTATATGTGCATACAACGGGTGTTGATTAAATGTAACATTGCTGAATGGAACTACTGCTGCATCGCCCTGGTCAATAAATTCTGCATTGGCTGCATACATGGCGGCAATACCCGCCTGCGCCACACTGCTGCGTACATAAGCCTGGCGCAGGTAAATTTTTAATTTCAATGTATTCGCAAATTTTTTCCATTGGTGCATATCGCCATGATAAAAGAAATCATCCGTACCGGGATGGTTTGTAGTTGCTTCATCAATCAAAGCAATACCATCATTTACTAACGTGATTAATCCATCATACACTTCCTGTTGCGAATTATAAGCTGGTGCAATAATTCCTTCTCCGGCTTTTAATGCATCAGTAAATGGGATATCACCATGCAAGTCGGTCATCACCTGAAAAATATATGCCTGCATTATTTTTCCAATGGCAACATAATTTTTACTCCCGTTTCTTGTTCCTTCATCTACCAGGTATTTTAAATCGCTTAGTGGACCCGCATACATATTTATCCATTGCCGGTCAAATGTTGAGCTGTTAATACTGTATTGATCAAATGCCTGAAACTGGCTGCCGGTTGGTCCTTGTGTCCAGTACTGTCCCCAAAAACCAGCGAGTATCTGGTAGGGGTTGCCCAAATTATAAGCGGCATAACCCAATGCAGTAGGTAACACTAAATCAATTGCTGCTTTTGTTGGATTGTTTGGATCCACATTTACATCCAGAAAATTTTTTTTGCAGGATGAGCTTGCAAGCAGCACGGTTAATGCTGTTACAATTTTTATAGTTCGTATTCTTTTCATTGCATGAAATTTTTATTTTATTAAAATATAAGTCTGATGTTAGCTCCGTAATTTCTTAAGGATGGAATGGTTCCATATTCAAAGCCCTGTACATTACCTGTACCGAATGAACTTGTTTCCGGATCGGAGTAGGTGTTTTCTTTCGGAGTCCATAACCATAAGTTTCTTCCGCTCATACCAACAATGATGCTTTTTACAAATGATTTTTTCAAAAACGTTGTTGGCAGTCTGTATGAAAGTGAAACCTCCCGTAGTTTTATAAAACTTGCATCCAATAAATGCTCTATTGATCTTGGTGAGCTGAAAGCGGTCCAGTAATTTTCTGCATTTTGAACCGGCCGGGTATTCGGATCGTATTTACCATCGGGGCGAAGTATAACACTGCCGGGCACAACGAATGGCTGGCGATCATTATAGAGTGTACGGGGATCAGTTCCTATAAATTCCTGAAGTGATTTTGTTCTGGAAAAAAACATTCCACCTTTTTTCGCATCAAATAAAAAGGAAACTGAAAAATTTTTATATGTAAAACTATTATTCAATCCGGCTAAAAAATCGGGCTGCACATTGCCATAGATTTTCGCCTGTGGGTCTGTGATTGGATAACCCGTTGTTGCATCAACAACAATATTTCCTTCGGGGCTTCTTAAAAATCCGGCACCGAAGAATGCACCATAAGGCTGACCAACCTGTGCTACTAATGTGGCTCCGTT
>JANLSA010000201.1:0-8265 GCA_031362085.1 Bacteroidota bacterium
AAGAATTTATCAATAAAAGAAAAGTCTCTTGTTTTGTTCAAGAGACTTTTTTTATCAAGCTAACACAAATAGTATTTAATGTTTGTCGCCCGGTCTGCCGGGAGGGCCACCTCTTCTGCTCATCATCTTTTGAACAATCTCTTCATATTTCTTTTGCTGATCAGGATTTAATATGGCTCTTACATTTTTAAAATGCTGAAAAATATTTTTTGAAATATCCGCTTCTGTTTGCGAAATTTTATTTGTGTATGACTGAACAAGGCTGTCGCTTGCAGTAGTTTCTTTGAGTAAGCTAAACAATCCTTTTTTATAAGCACTTACCGAATCGAACAAAGGTTTTATGGAAGCAAAATGCGCATCTCTTAATTTGGAATGCTCTGTTTTTTGTTTTTCATCCTCATTTAATTCTTTAGCTAACCAGTCACTCATATTCCTGTTTTGACCACCTCTGTTGTGTTGTCTCTTTCCATTCCATAAAAGATAAACCAGAACTCCGTTAATTATGAGTAATGCAATAACAGCAAATGCAAGTAGTTTATTTGTCCTCATTTATATCCTCCAATGTAATATTGTCACTTAAGTTAAACTCAGCGGCAATGGTTTGAATTGATTCTTCGTAAGAAGTGTTTACGGTTGAACTGTCTTTTTGAAAATAAATAAAAGCATTAATGATAATGACAAGGACAAGGCTTACAACAACAAATGCAGGTTTTAGTAACCAGCTTTTTACAGGTTGTTCTGCCGTATTTTGGGCAAGCATCCTGGCTTTTAACCGGGTGTAAAAAAATGCAGGAACTTCGGCTCTTTTTGCACCGTCGTATGCATTTAAAATCTGCTCTATCCTATTTTGTTTATTCTGTAGCATAATAACAATGTTTTTGACGTTCAACTTGCCTGAAACCTTCGGTCAAGAAAGATAAAAAATATTCCTATAACTCCCTTTCCAGTTCTTTTCTCAGGTTTATTTTTGCCCGGTGCAACAAAGACTCTACAGCCGATACTGATGTGTTCATTATATCACTCACTTCTTTATAGCTCAAATCTTCCAGTTTATTAAGTGTAAATGCCGTTCGCTGGTTTTCCGGCAGTTTGGAAATTGCTTTTGCCAAAATCTGGGCATCTTCCTTTTTTTCCATTGCTACGCCAGGGTGATAAAAATCTGGCGGGTCATGAACTATCTCATCGTTTTTGCCAAAAATGCTTTGAATAAATGCAAATCTTTTTTTGCTTTTCCGGCTACGCAGTAAATCAAAAGAGCGGCTTGTGGCAATACGATAAATCCAGGTGGAGAGTTGTGACTCACCTTTGAAGGAATGAATGGAACGATAGACCTGAATAAAAACTTCCTGAGAAACATCTTCAGCATCCATTTCGTTTTGAACAATGCTGATTACGGTATTGAACACCCGGTCCTGAAAATTGTCCACCAGCCATTTAAAAGCCTGTTCATTTCCATTTCGTAATTGTAGTATGAGTTCCTGTTCGTTCAATAGCTATAATACTGGTTTTATATTAATAAGGCAACTTACGAAAATAGGGTGGTAAATAAAAAGCCAATCGTCTCTTGATTAGCTTCTTGTTTTTGGTAGTCCCGGCGAGAATCGAACTCACATCAAAAGTTTAGGAAACTTCTATTCTATCCATTGAACTACGGGACCATTAAAAGGGTGACAAAAATAACTGATTTACAATTATCTTTCAGGCAGTAAATAAATGATATGAAAAAGATATTTGTTTTTTTTATTGCCTTATTTGTTACACTCATCTGTAATTCGCAACCTGGTAGTAAAGTCAGGATAAATCACACGGCAATTTATGTAACAGATGTAAGAGCCAGTGCTTATTTCTATCAGAATATAATAGGGTTTGATACCATTTCTGAACCATTTCATGATGGCTTACATGTATGGTTCAAAACTGGTACAGGTATAGCCCTGCATATTATACAAGGAGCTGAAGTAAAAAAAGAGTATTATTAAAATCAGCATACATGTTTTAGCCTGTCATCCGTCGAAAAATTTACTGAACTTTTGAAAAAGAATAATATCCCCTGGAAAGACAGAGATGGAACTAAAATGGCTATCACCAAAAGAATTGATGGTGTAAAACAAATCTGGCTTCAGGATCCGGATGGGTACTGGATAGAAATCAACGATGCAAAAGAATAATAAAGCAGTTTGTTTTTTTACAATCAAAATTTAAGTGTCCCTGGTAAATATTTTCCAACAAGGTCAGTATAGTACCCTTTTAATTCATTCCAATCGGGTGGCGTTGCAGATTTAGAATATAAATCATAGGGATTAAACAGTTTTACCCATTTCAACATTTCTGCATCATGGTCATCAAGTAAATAACTATATGCCCCTTCTCTGTGCCAGGCATAGAAAGAATGATAGCGTAACATGTACAAGCCCGATTCAGGCAAGTAATCTTTCATCATCTGGTATACATACTCATCATGACCCCAGGACATATTTACGTTTCTTAATCCGCAATTTTTTGAATATACACCTGTCTCAGTTTGGTATAATCTATTTTGAAAATCAGGATTGTTTTTAAAATATTCCGGGTAAACAACCTTATCGGAATATGCACAGCCAACAGGGAAAGTATCACCAACTACTGCCCACTGTGGTTCACCAAATAAACAAAGTACTTTACCCATATCATGCATCAGTCCCACCAACACCATCCAGTCAGGATGACCATCTGCACGAATTGCTTCAGATGTTTGCAGTAAATGCTGAAATTGGTCAAGGTCCGTATCAGGATCCGAATCATCTACCAACTGGTTAAGAAAATTAAATGCATCCCACACCGGCATTTCTTTTCTGTCAAATTTTAAAAAATTTTTTCTCTTTTCCAGTACAAACTCATTTGTCTGGTACGTATGATTTAACCGGTAAAATTCACGTACAGTATCCCTGACAGGTGTATCATAGTTTCTGAATTCTTCAGTTGATTTTGATCCGGCAATCGTATCAACATCGGGATACCTGCGCAGCACATCTTCTTCCCATTCATCAAGTCCGGCAAGTGGATTTGCATTTTTTTCATTGGAGATACTCATAGTAAATAAAATTATTACCTTAAAATTACTTGTTCTATCTTCATTTCATAACTTTTTTTACTCCTTTATTTCAGGATTAAATGCTATTGAAATGAAACTATCGGTTGCCGACTACCTGATCATACTTGTTTATTTCGCTTTTGTTATTGCAATCGGGTTTATTATTAAAAGAAAAATAAAATCCAGCTCCGATTTTCTTTCCAGCAACAGGAGTATTCCTTTATGGATTACAAGTCTTGCTTTTATTTCAGCAAATCTTGGCGCACAAGAAGTGTTGGGTATGGTGGCTTCCGGTGCTAAGTACGGAATTATGACGGTTCATTTCTATTGGGTGGGTGCCATTTTTGCTATGGTTTTCCTGGGCGCATTTATGATGCCATTCTATTATGGAAGCCGTGCACGAAGTGTACCTGAATATTTACGATTGCGGTTTGATGAAAAAACAAGAGGGTTAAATGCTGTTTCTTTTGCTGTCATGACCGTATTCTCTTCTGGTATTTCATTATTTGCACTGGCTAAATTATTAGAAGTTGTATTGAAATGGGATTTTGATGTTTCTATTTGGATTGCCGCCGGCATTGTTATGATTTATACATTCATGGGCGGATTAACAAGTGCTGTTTATAATGAAGTACTACAATTCTTTTTAATTGTGCTTGGGCTTTCCCCTCTTGTAATAGTTGCTTTGCAGGATGCAGGTGGTTGGGCAAATATCAAAGCGCAGTTACAACCCGAACTTACACATGCCTGGAAATATATGGGTGATGCCGAATCAAACCCGATGGGAATAAATTTTATGTCGCTGATATTCGGTCTTGGGTTTGTTATGTCATTTGGTTATTGGTGTACCGATTTTTTGGTAGTGCAAAGAGCCATGATTGCAAAAAATATGAATGCAGCTCAACGTACTCCAATCGTTGCTGCGCTGCCAAAAATGCTGATGCCATTAATTGTTGTATTACCCGGTGTAATTGCTATTGCATTAATGACGCCTGCCCTTCAATCAAAGGGTTTTAGTATTCCTTTAGCTGAAGGTGGGGGGCTTGATTATACGATGACACTTCCTTCATTAATTGCACATTATTATCCAAGTGGTTTGCTGGGTGTAGGTATTACAGCGCTGTTAGCTTCCTTCATGAGTGGAATGGCAGGGAATGTAACAGCTTTCAATTCAGTTTTTACTTTTGACATTTACCAGGCTTATTTCATAAAAAATAAATCGGACCGGCATTATCTCCGGGTAGGTAAAGTGATTACTGTTGCAGGCATCCTGCTTTCAATTGTAACGGCTTATATAGCCAAGGGATTTAATAATATCAACGATTTTCTTCAACTTGTTTTCAGTTTTGTTAACGGGCCTTTGTTTGCTACATTTTTATTGGGTATGTTCTGGAAAAGAACAACTGGTCATGGCGCTTTTTGGGGATTGATAGCAGGCACGATTGCAGCCACCCTTACTCATGGCTTAACCGTGGCTGAAGGAAAAGGCGGATGGATTATGGAATTATATGAAATCAGAAGTGGGATGGGACAGGCATTTATTGTAGCATCTGTATCCTGGGTTTTCAATTTTGTTACCACTATTCTTGTCAGCCTTGCTACAAAACCAAAACCGGATGAAGAATTAACTGGTCTTGTTTATTCGTTAACCAGGAGAGAACCCATTTCAAAAGGCCGTTGGTATTTTAACCCAATTACATTAGGCGTATTGCTTTTGCTGGCAACAATAGCCTTAAATATTATTTTCTTTTAAAATCTCCCTGTTATGTATAAAAGACTGAATGAACTGAATTTTGTTATCGGGCTATTCTTCACAATCGTTTCATTGATTTTACTGGTAGGCAGTTTATTAAACAGTGAACTATCAGGAAGAATAAATGTTTATACCGGAATCGTCTTTTTGATTTTTGGTATAGTAATGATTATGATAAAAGGAAATAAAAGCAGTAATTAGAAATTCACTTATGGCTTTGAAAACGCTGCTTTTAAGGTAAGTATTCACCCGGCTAAAATCAGATTCTCCCTATCTTTGCTCTCCTCAATTTGTGAAACATGAAATTCTATAATATTCTTATTAAATACAGGCTTCTCATTGGTTTGGCTCTGCTTGCCTTGGGTGGTTATGTTAATTTTTCTGCAAGCTTTTGGCCCGCATTTCCTCTTTATTTAGTTGGCGTCATTTTAATAGCCGGTCATTTTTTCTTTGGTCCATTACGGTTGATACAGGAGTATATGGAAAACGGCGATATGGATGGTGCGGAAAAAGTATTAAATACAATTAAATTTCCCAACCTGCTATACAAACCTATACGCTCCGTTTATTTTACATTGAAAGGAAATGTAGCGATGATGAAACAGGATTTTGATGGCGCAGAAAAAATGATGAAAAAAGGATTGGATCTTGGAATGCCGATGAAAGAAGCTGAAGGCGCAAGCCTGTTGCAGATGGGAATGCTGATGATGCAAAAAAATGATTTGAAACAAGGCGAAAGTTATATTCGCCAGGCACTGAGAAAAGGACTGCCTGATAAAGAAAACGAAGCAGCCGCCTATTTACAAATGTGTAGCCTTATGATGAACAAAAGAGAATTCCGTGCAGCAAAAGATTTTTTTAGAAAATCAAAAGCATTAAGGCCTACCACGCCGCAGATTGTTGATCAGATAAAACAGATTGAAAAATATATTACAAGGATGCCCGGATAAAAATTATCTTTCATTACACCCCTTTAGGGGATGGGGGCAAAATATATTACAAGAATGCCGGGGTAGCAGTTAATAAATTAATTAGTTGAAAGGTTGATAAGGATTTCCCTATTAACCTTTTTTATTTTCTTTCAATTAAACAAGTAAATTGTATTCACTTAATTTGATATATGAAAAAAATCCTTTTATTTATCTGCATTCATTTTAATTTGATTGCTTCACATGCTCAGCGTAGTGCTGCCAATTGGAAAAATACATTGATACCACAACCGGCTTCAATCGTAATCGAAAAAGGTTATCTAGAATTACCATATAACCTTTTTATAATAACATCTAAAAATGCTGAGTTAAAAAAAATAGCTGATAACCTTGCGGCCACATTGAGCAATACATCCAATGTTGTGAAAGTTAAAGAAGGAACAGTAGCTGCTCCAAAGTCGATATTCTTGTCACTCACACCCGACAAAACAATTCCTAAAGAAGGATACCGGCTGAAAGTAACAGTCAATGGAATAACGATTACAGCTAATGAGCCTGCAGGCATATTTTATGGTGTACAAACTTTATTACAACTAATACCTGAAAAAGGAGAAGAACATCAGGCCCCCAAATCGGTAGTTGAACGGTTCGTTCCGATAGTTATAATTGAAGATCATCCCCGCTTCGGATGGAGAGGTTTAATGTTAGATGTATCCCGCCATTTTTTCACCGTGGCACAAGTGAAAAAATATATCGATCAGATGATAAAATATAAATTCAATCTCCTTCATTTACACCTTACTGATGATCAGGGCTGGCGGTTGCAAATAAAAAGTTTACCGAAACTGACAGAAGTAGGTGCATGGCGGGTAGATAAAACCGGAACCTTTGGACAATTCACTTCGCCATCTCCTGATGAACCAAAAAATTATGGTGGCTTTTATACACATGATGACATTAAAGAATTAGTACAATATGCTAAAGACCGTTTTGTAAATATTCTTCCGGAAATAGATATCCCCGGACATAGCCTTGCTGCCATTGCTTCTTATCCGGAACTTACCTGTACACCCGGCACATATGCCGTTAACTCAGGCGAGCAGTTTATGATTTGGCCTGGCAATGGGGAACATTTCTATGGAACTTTAGACAATACACTTTGCCCTGCCTATGAAAAAGTGTATGATTTTATAGACAAAGTATTTACCGAAGTGTCGCAACTATTCCCATTCGAATATATACATATGGGTGGTGATGAAACTGCCCGGAATTTTTGGGAGAAAAGTGAAGTAATAAAATCAATGATGCAAAAAGAAAAACTGAAAAACCTGGATGAGGTACAAAGCTATTTTGTAAAGCGGGTAGAAAAAATAATTAATGCAAAAGGCAAAAAGATGATTGGATGGGATGAAATTTTAGATGGGGAATTAGCACCGAATGCAGCGGTAATGAGCTGGCGAGGAATGAAAGGTGGTATAGAGGCAGCTAAACAAGGTCATGAAGTAGTAATGAGCCCGACAGATTTTGTTTATATAGATTATATGCAGGGCGATGCAGTTATCGAGCCACCGGTTTATGCTACGTTACGGTTAAAAAAAGCCTACCAGTTTGAACCTGTACCAGAGGGTGTAAGCCCATCTCTAATTAAAGGTGGCCAGGCAAACCTCTGGACAGAACAAGTGTACAACATGCGACATGCCGAATACATGACATGGCCAAGAGCTTTTGCAATTGCAGAAGCATTATGGAGTCCTAAAGAAAAAAGAAACTGGAATAATTTTGTTCCAAGAGTGGAATCACATTTGGAAAGACTGGATAATGCAGGTGTAAATTATGCACCCAGTATGTATGATGCAATTTTTGAAATAAGCAAAAAAGACACAACAACAATAATTGTCAAACTAAGTACAGAGATAGAAGGCTTATCTATTCATTATAGTTTTGATAATTCTTTTCCTGATAATTTTTATCCGGCATATAGTTCGCCACTTACTGTTCCAAAAGATGCCTCGGCTATGAAAGTGATTACCTACCGGAACAATAAACCCATCGGAAGAATGATGGTGATGCCAATAGCAGAGTTGAAGAAAAGGGCTCGTATAAAATAGTGCAATGATGATATGGAGTGTTACCGGCGCCATTAAAAAGATAATTAGTTTAAATTCGTTTGAATAAGTGTTGTCAATCTGAAAAATTCGGCTAGCAATGTCATTTTATAAAGAAAAATTAGAAAAGAAGTTCCTGGAAGAATACAAAAAGCTGAATGAAATGCAGCAGTTAGCAGTTAATACCATCGAAGGGCCTGTAATGGTAATTGCCGGACCGGGCACAGGCAAAACACAAATTCTTGCCAGCCGAATTGGAAAAATATTAATAGAGACAGATGCATTACCCGAAAATATTCTTTGCCTTACGTATACCGATGCAGGTGTAGTGGCTATGCGTAAACGGTTACTTAATTTTATTGGCCCCGATGCATATAAAGTAAACATTTACACCTTTCATGCTTTTTG
>JANLSA010000433.1:0-1735 GCA_031362085.1 Bacteroidota bacterium
TTGCTTGGCACCAAACATGGTATTGGAAATTGTATTGTAATGAACCAGCTGGACGAATATTACCCAGCAGGTGTAAAAGAATTTAAATACATGGTTGAAAAAAATAAGATTGAAATACCCACAGGCATCTGTAAAAATTTATGCGATGCTGATTTTGATAAAATGATTAATGTAAGCATGGGCATGAAACCGCTTTGGGAAAATGCATTGGGTAAAGACTGGGAAAAAATTATGACAAGAGAGAAGCTCCGGCAATTATATGAGAAGCTATAATTAAAAGGGTAATAGATTTAATTCTTCCTGAATAATGATTTGTTTTTTCTGCAATCGGCATTTAAGCTGCCTGTAACTTATACGCCGTGAAGACCCTTTAATACGGTAATACAAATTGCCCTGGTGAATTTCTTTAAACATCAATTCTTTTTGCGGAAACTGGTAAACTGTTTTCCAGTCTGCCAATCCGTGTCTCGTCCTGATATAGGTTGACTAAAAAATCAACCAAAATGAAACTTAAAGACCAGATTATTCAAAAGCATTTATCTACCGGGAATTACAAAAAAAAGCAGGCCGGCTAAAAAACCACCTGCGTATGCTTTTTGATCTGTTCGACCACTAACATGAGAAATATGTAAATCCGGTTATTATTTTTTTTGTTTCTTAAATAAAAATACATCACCGTTTATCTTTTTAAAAATCTGTGTTACCGGAGCATGATATTTTATTACCTAAAAAAATATTGATTGCTGCATCATCTTTATACGCCGCTTATACTTTATAAAAAACCCCGAAGCGAAATGCTCCGGGGTTTACCTGATACCCTTACTTTATATTTATTATTGTTTTACAAATGTTCTTGTACCCGTACCAAAGCCGGGATTAATTACATTCCAGGTCATTCCGGTAGTTGTAAAATTTATATTGATAACCGAAAGCGTTCCGAAATCGGATGGTTGCGGCGGACAGGTAAATACATTCTGTGCTGTTTCTACCATATAGACTATTGTATTCGGGCTGCCACTAAAGCCAGCCGGGTTTTTTAATTGATATACTCCCTCCGCAATTTTTGTTATAAAGCACTTGATGCCGGTTGCTGTTCGTAAATACGTTCCGGTTCTGTTTATCAAACTTGCTACTGATGTAACAGCTACCAGTCTGGATGCAGTTGTTTCAAAACCGTTTGCATTCGATGCGCTGTAGGTTACAACATATAATCCAGGCAGAGCTGTATTTACTGTACTCGATACGGGTTGTATATTGGTAATAGCTCCGGTTATATCATCTTTCAGTTTTGCCCCTGCATCAGTATAGGCTGCCCCGGTTGCTAATACCACAATCGGGCTTCCATTCAGAGTTATTTCCGGAAAGCTGACTTCAACGGCTTTGGAAACATTTGCTGTTGTATCTTTTTTACAGCCGGAAATAATTAATACCGGAAGCAACAGCGTAAATAAAATTCTATTTATACGTTTCATGATAAATTATTTTTTATTATTTAAAATCAGTTTTGACCCGTTGTATTTACATCCCACCATACTTTATCGGTTACTAATTTTTGTGCCGGTGTATTGGGGTTGCTTGTTACTTCCGAATCGGGATATAATAATCTTGCTGGAAATTTATTTCCGATATTGCTTGTTGCAGAGATGGTAAAGATGTCCGGATAACCTGTTCTTCTCCACTCCGTCCATCCTTCTACATTTTGCGATCCGCACAGGGCTGTCCATTTTTGAAAAAT
>JANLSA010000310.1:0-3406 GCA_031362085.1 Bacteroidota bacterium
CAGAAGGAAACTTAACAGAACCGGGTTTTGAAAAAAATATTCATGATTTTATTTCTGAATTTCTTTGGTTAACAGAAAAAATTGTAGAAGAAAAAATGGTAGTTTCAGTATAAAATTAATCAGCATGAAAACAATTTTACATAAAGCCGAATCAAGAGGAAGTGCCGATCACGGTTGGCTGAAAACAAGATTCAGTTTTAGTTTTGGCCAATGGTACGATTCTGATAAAATTCACTTTGGTGCTTTACGGGTATTAAATGATGATTTTATTGCTGGCGGTATGGGCTTTGGTATGCACCCGCATGATAATATGGAAATCATCACCATACCAATGAGTGGACAATTGGAACATAAAGACAGTATGGGCAATACCGGCATTATCAACAAAGGTGAAGTGCAGGTAATGAGTGCAGGCACCGGCATTCAACATTCTGAATACAATAGAAACAAAGATGAAGCAGTAACTCTTTTTCAGGTTTGGGTTTTTCCTGATACAAAAAATGTAACGCCCCGTTACGATCAAAAAGAATTCGACTTTGAGTCTTTAAAGAACTCTTTTCTTACCATTGTTTCTCCTATAGGTAATAATGAAGGGCTTAATATTCATCAAAATGCCTGGTTCAGTATAGGGAAAATGGATAAGGATTTTTCTTACACATATAATCTGAAAGATGCAACCAATGGAGTATATGCTTTTGTTATTGAAGGAAGTATTTCAATTGACGGAGAAAAATTGGCTCGCCGTGATGCCCTGGGGATTTCTGAAACTGATAAAATTGAAATGACAGCTGGCGAAGATGCCGAGATTTTATTGATGGAAATTCCTATGTATTAATATTTATTTATGATTCCGGCTTTCAATAAATCTTTCCAGATTTTTTTTTGCATTTTTCTGTACGGCTCTTTTCATAAATCCTGCCCAACCAAATAAAGCACCCTTCCAACCAAGAGCCTGCCCAATCCAGGTACTTAAACGGAAAGCATCGCTATGTTCAATAATTTTTCCGTCTTTTAATTTCATAAATGCTTTAATACTATTTACAACCTTATTCCCTGTTTTTGAAAATGTATACGTAGCTATCCATTTGCAGGTAGCATATTCTTCATCCAGTAATTCAATATCCGAAAATGTAAGGGAAAACTCTTTTGCATTTTTACAAAGCATTTCCCACATTGCTCTAGCTTCATCGCCATTTAAAACTAAAAAAACCGGATCGCTGAAAATAATATCCGCACTGTAACAATTCTGCATGGTTTTATAATCCAGCTGCTGAAATGCTGTATAAAATCGTTCTATCACCTGTTTATTATCATTCATAAAATAATTTTACCAGAAAGGAACAGATTGTTTAAATTTATTTTTCCGAAGGGGTTCTTCGGACAAAACTAATTCAACATGTTACGTAAATTACTCCTTTCGTGGTTTTTATTTTCAGTTCTGGTCCCTTCGGCACAAACTGACCAGGACAGTGCATGGATTCGGGATAATTATATTAAAATGGAAAAATATATTCCGATGCGTGATGGAATAAAACTTTTCACATCTATTTACATGCCTAAAGATAAAAGTGAAAAGCATCCGTTCTTAATGAACCGCACTCCGTATTCCTGTTCACCCTATGGTGAAAATAACTGGAGGGCTTTTTGGGGAAGTCATTGGAAATATTATATGCGTGAAAATTATATCATCGTTATCCAGGATGTCCGTGGTCGCTGGATGAGTGAAGGAGAATTTGAAGATGTTCGACCCTTTAATAAAAATAAAAAAGGAATTGAAACAGATGAAGCAAGCGATACGTATGATGCAATTGACTGGATGATAAAAAATCTTCCGGACAATAACGGAAATGTTGGCGTATTTGGTATTTCGTATCCGGGTTTCTATTCCACTATGGCTGCGGCTTCCGGGCATCCAGCGTTAAAAGCTGTTAGCCCTCAGGCACCGGTCACTGAATGGTTTTTAGGTGATGACTTTCACCATAATGGTGCTTTTTTTCAAACAGATGCTTTTAGTTTTTATTCAGGCTTTGGAAAACCAAGACCTAAACCTACAACCGTAGGTCCAACCGGATTTGATTTTAAAATAAAGGATAATTATAAATTTTACCTGGAAGCAGGTACATTAAAAAATCTTAGTGTGATGATGGGAGACAGTATAAAATTTTGGAAAGATTTAAATGCACATCCCAACTACGATGATTGGTGGAAAGCAAGGAATGCAAGAAATGCTATGTTTAATATTAAACCCGCTATGCTTACTGTTGGTGGTCTGTTTGATGCAGAAGATTGTTATGGTGCATGGAATTTATATAAAGCAATAGAAAAACAAAACCCAGGCGCAAACAATAAATTAGTAATGGGTCCCTGGAGTCATGGCCAATGGAGCAGCCGCGATGGTTCATCTATGGGTAATGCCCGGTTTGGATCCAACACTTCAATCTGGTATCAAAACCATATTGAAATTCCTTTCTTCAATTATTATTTAAAAGGAAAAGGGGATAATCCAAATCTTGCAGAAGCAACGATTTTCTTTAGTGGAGCAAATGAATGGAAAATGTTTCCTCAATGGCCCCCTGCGGAAATGAATTCAAAACCGATTTTTCCCGATGCAAATGGAGTATTATCATGGAATAAACCAAAAGGTAAAAATAGTTTTAGTGAATATGTAAGCGATCCATCCAAACCGGTTCCCTATACTGAAGATGTACATTTCAATCGTACCAATGCTTATATGACCGATGACCAGCGGTTTGCATCCAGAAGAACAGATGTACTCAGTTTTCAAACCGATGTGTTGTCCGAAGACCTTAGTTTGGCAGGACCCTTAATTGCAGATTTAATGGTAAGCATTAGCGGAACAGATGCAGATTTTGTCGTAAAACTCGTTGACGTTTTTCCAGACGATTTTCAATATACAGAGACTTCCAGTTCTTCCCCTTCGGGGAGGTTAGGAGGGGCAAGCTATCCGATGGGTGGATACCAGATGCTCATACGGGGGGAGATAATGAGAGGAAAGTACCGGAATAGTTTTGAAAACCCCACACCGTTTATACCTAATAAAATTGAAAAAGTAAAATTTGAACTGCCGGATATTGCTCATACTTTTAAAAAAGGACACCGCCTGATGGTTCAGATTCAAAGCAGTTGGTTTCCGCTGTCAGATCGAAACCCACAAAAGTTTGTAAATATTTACGAGGCTGACATAACTGATTTTCAAAAAGCAACTATAAAAATTTATCACGATGCAGCGCATCCTTCGTTAGTAGAAGTAATGCAGTTAAAATAAGTAAGGTATTTTTTGAGGCAGAGATTTGTATTCTTGTAATCGTTCCTTCACGCATAAGCAGAACACTTGTTCTGTATTAATTTAACCCCAATTTTGCCATAACTTTTTTTGGAAGCCTGG
>JANLSA010000416.1:0-4611 GCA_031362085.1 Bacteroidota bacterium
GCAGTTCCCATTTCATGTATGCCCATACCTGCATAGTATGTATTATCAAATGTGTTAACATTTTTAATACCGGCAGCTTCAAGCATTTCTTTTAAATCATTCTGCATATCGAACCGCATTTTTATTTCATTTTCTTTTATTTCCACATCCATATCTAATACAGGCAATCCCCATTTATCTTTTACATTTCGATTGAGTGATATTTTATTTTCATGATAAGGCAGCATTTCACCAAAAGCTGTAGCACCGATTTTCCAATCTCCCGGTTCGCTTAACGCATCTTTAAAATCTGCTCCAATGCTTAACTCTTTTACTTCTCTGCTCCAGCCATTTCTGCTTGCACTGCCCTGATAACCGAAGCCACGGATGTAATCCCGTTTTTCATTTCCCAAATTTCTAAACCGGGGAATATAAAAACCGGTTGGCCTGTTACCAAAATAATATTTATCATCAAAACCTTCCACATCACCATTAGCACCACACCGGAAATGATGGTCCATTACATTATGTCCTAATTCTCCACTGGCACTTCCCAGTCCATCCGTCCAGATATTTGTAGCCGAGTTCATCAATATCCAGGTACTATTTAATGATGAAGCACATAAGAAAACAATTTTTGAAAAAAATTCTTTTACTTCATTTGTTTCTGCATCAATGATTCTTACTCCTTTTGCTTTCTTTGTTTCCGTATCATAAATAATTTCTGTTACAATTGAAAAAGGGCGAAGTGTAAGATTACCCGTTTTCATTGCTGCCGGAAGTGTACTTGATTGTGTACTGAAATAAGCACCAAACGGACAACCATTCCAGCACATATCCCTGTATTGACAATTATCCCGCTCCGGACTATCCTTCAAAGGAGCTGTTACATGAGCTGTTCTCCCTATTATAATAGTTCTCGCATTTTTATAATGCTTTTTAATTCTTGCTGCCACATCTTTTTCTACAATGTTTAAATCCATGGCAGGTAAAAAATGACTATCTGGTAGCTGTGGTAAATTTTCATACGAACCTTGAATGCCTGCAAATTTTTCTACATATGTGTACCATTTTTCCAAATCTTTATAACGAATAGGCCAATCAACAGCAATTTTATCTTTTTCATTTGCTTCAAAATCTTGCTCACTCCATCTGTAACTTTGTCTGCCCCACATAAGTGAACGGCCACCTACATGATAACCCCGAAACCAATCAAATCTTTTTGTTTCGGTGTATGGTGAATCTTTATCAACTGTCCAATAGTGAAGATTACGTTCATTTAAAGGATAGTCCCTCTTCAATTGTGGGTAATCTTTAATCATCTCCTGTGTTCGTCCTCCGCGGTGCGGATAATCCCAAACCGGTTTATTGCTTTTTTCATAATCAACTTTATGCTTTATATCAAACCCACGTTCCAGCATCAAAACTTTTAATCCTTTTTCAGCAAGTTCTTTTGCAGCCCAGCCGCCAGCTATACCGGAACCAACTACAATTGCATCATACGTATTATTGTCTGCCATGTTTTATTTATTATTTAAAATTTCAGATTAAATGTTTTTAAAACTTCCCGAATAATCAGAGTGCCAAGTCCCCTTTAGGGGATTTAGAGGCTACACATCACAAATTCGTATTGCCTTTTTTAATGAAGCCATTTTTTCAGCAGGTTCTTTCATCTTTGAAATAAATTCCTGCGCTACATATCCTTTATACCCGGTCGCAAGAATTGCATTCATAATTGCAGGATAAAATAATTCCTGTGATTGATCTATTTCATTTCTTCCGGGCACTCCAGCCGTATGATAATGTCCAAAATACTGATAATTGTTCTGAATGGTCCGTATCACATCGCCTTCATTTATCTGCATGTGATAGATATCATACAGTATTTTAAAGTTTGGTGACCCTATTCGTTTGCATAATTCAACTGCCCAGGCACTTTTATCTGCCATATAATCTTTGTGATCAACCTTACTGTTAAATACTTCAATCTGTATTATGACTCCTTTTTTTTCTGCAAGTCCGATAATCTGCTTAATTCCTTCAACCATATTTTTCATACCTGTTTCGTCGTCCATGCCTTTCCTGTTTCCACTAAAACATATTAAATTTTTATAACCTGCATCTGCAACTAATGGTATCGCTTCCAGGTAATCTTTTATCAACCATTCATGATTTGCTTTATTATTCCAGCCTTCGGTCAAACTTCTTTTGCCAGCAGTATAACACATGCTGCAATAAAGATCATGTTTTTTTAATATTTCAAATTCTTTTGGCCCAATTAAATCAATAGCTTTTAATCCAATTTTTTTTACAGCCACACATAATTCATCCAATGAAAGATGCCCAAATGTCCATTGACAAACGGAGTGATTGATATTTCCTTTCAGTTTATAGTTGTCTTCATAAGTTTCTTTGTTAGTATATGAATTCAGCAGGGGAGTGGCTGCTATTGCAAATGTGCCTGTTGCTATTGTCCTCAATATACTTCTTCGGTTTGTTTTTTCCATATAATTGTAAAATTAAAGATATTGAGTTTCTGTTTTAAAAATCATTTCAGTTGACTTGTTTTTTTCTCTGAATAAAATACTAAATAACAGCAATACGATGCCGGCTATGGCTGCAGGCGCCATCCATATATTTTTCCAGTTAGAAATATCTTCAACTGTATAATAATCTTTTACATAGCCGGAAAGTAATGATCCAATAAATATCCCAAGACCATAAGTTCCCATCGTGATTAACCCCTGTGCAGAACTTTGTATTTTTTGCCCGGCTTTTCGATCTGTATAAATTTGACCGGTAACAAAAAAGAAATCAAAACAAACTCCATGGAGTATTATACCTGCAAAAAGCATCCAGAGGTTTGCGCCTGCATCGCCATAACCGAAAAATAAAAAACGAATTATCCACGCCAGCATTCCAATGGCTATCATCCATTTTACACCTAATCTGCGAAAAAAAAATGGAATGAGTAATATAAAAAATGCTTCTGAAAATTGCCCCAACGTCATATTGCTGGTTGCATTATTCATACCGGCATCCGTAAGAAATAAATTCGTAAGGCTATAGTAAAACGCAAGTGGAATACAAATTAAAACAGACGCAATAAAGAAGATTACAAATGCTTTGTCTTTGAATAACACCAATGCATCTGAACCAAACTCCTGCGCAAAACTTGTTCTCGTTCCTTTCGCTTTAGGTGGCGTATCGGGCAAAGAAAAACTTAGCAGTCCCAGAACGGCTGATGCTACTGATGCCATAATAAATGTAATCGCCAGTTGCTCCGTCGAAATTTTAAAAACTTTATCAATTAAAAACCCGGTTGCTATCCAGCCAATGGTTCCTAAAAAGCGAATAGCCGGAAATTCTTTGGCAGGATCATTCATTTGGCGGAATGCAACTGAATTTACCAATGCTAATGTAGGTGCATATAACAAAGAATACAATAATACGATCCAGTAAAACGTATCGGCATTTCCAATCTTTGTAAGGTAAAATAGCATTGCCGCACCGGCAAGGTGCAGAACGCCCAATAATTTTTGTGCTGAGAAAAATTTGTCAGCAATCATACCAACAAAAAAAGGAGATATGATAGTTGCAATAGCCATTGCACTATATGCAGCACCAACCTGTTTGCCTGATGCATGCAACACTTTATCCAAATATGTACCCATTGTAACAAACCATGCCCCCCAGATAAAAAACTGGAGAAACATCATGGCAGAAAGTTGTATACGGACGGACAGTTTCAATTTTATTTCTTCTTATTCCTCATATATAAATACAATCCTGCAAAGGCTACTATTAATATGATCGGAATAAATAAAGTTGCATTAATAATTTCTGGACCCGCTGCTTTGTTTGCTTCACCCAATGCCGCCTTCATACCGGCATCTGCTTCAGGAGAGTTATAAAGTTTTAAATCTGCTCCAGCTGGCAGTTTTGCTGCAATTTTATTATCGTAAACCCCTCCCATAAACATCATATATAATGAAACCGCAAACATACCTGCTCCACCCATTAAGTTAATTCCTACCGCCCCAGTTTTTGGAATATTTTCAGAAACAAAGCCAAGCATAGTAGGCCAGAAATAACAAACCCCGATTCCAAAAACCAAAGCCCCAACAAAAATCATATTTCCAGAAGAATTTCCAAGAAGATATAACCCTAATGTTGCAAAGATGGCTGACATTAATAGAACACCTTGCGGAGCAAGTTTATGTACAATGGGTCCTGCAAAAGCACGGCCAATTGCCATTACACCGGTTGAAACAGTAAGTATTAATAATGCATTGTCAGAAACATTTTTTAATAAAACATCTATCCATTGACCGGTGAATAATTCTGTAATAGCCGTTCCAAACATGCAAATGATCATAAAAAGGAAAAGAGGATTTAGCAACGACTTATACATTTCTGCTGTAGATACACCACTTGAAACTCTTTCTGTAACCGGAAAACTTAGTTTTGAAAAAAGGAAACCATAAATCAAAGTGGGAAGAATCATCATTGCCACCTGAATTTGCCAGCCAATTGCTGCTTTATCAAAAAAGTACACAATCAAAGTTCCGATAACAATACCGCCGGGGAACCAAAGATGAAAATGATTCAGCTTGGTTGTTTTATTATCAG
>JANLSA010000477.1:0-2408 GCA_031362085.1 Bacteroidota bacterium
ACAGGTTTATGTTACTGACCTGACAGTTGATAATTTTACTCCTCTTACATTTTCAGAATTTTCTTGCGAAATAAATGCGGAGATTCGATCTTATATTTCGCATGCTATCTGGCAGCCTCCGAGAACAGTTTAAGAAATACAGCTATTGAATTATTTTCTTAAACCTAATTTTTATAAATGAAAAAGATATTGATATGCGTTGTGGCATTATTATTTGCTGCGGCCAGCTATTGCCAGCATACTATTAAACTGAAAATTATAAATGCAACTACCAAAGAACAACTGAATAGAGCAACTGTTTCAATTACTGATTTAAAAAAGAAGGGTGCATCAGACAGCAGCGGTTATGTATTATTTACCAACCTGCCTGCGGGCAAATATAATATCACTGTTTCCTTTGTTGGATTTGAAGAAAAGAGAGAAACAATCACTATTCCTTTTACAGGAGATTTTTTTCAAATTGAAATGACAAGACAGGAAGAAGAGGAGGATGAAATTGTTATTCAGTCCACCCGTAGCACACGAACTATCCGTAATATACCAACAAGAGTAGAGTTTGTAGCAGGTGAAGAATTGGATGAAAAGGCAAATATGAAACCCGGTGATATAAGAATGGTACTAAATGAAAGTACGGGTATCACAACTCAACAAACCTCTGCTTTATCAGCGAATGCTGCTATTCGCATACAGGGACTGGATGGAAGATATACTCAAATTCTCCGTGATGGGTTTCCATTATATGCAGGGTTCAGCGGTGGGCTGGGTTTATTACAAACGCCACCTCTCGATTTAAAACAATTTGAAGTTATCAAAGGTTCTTCTTCCACTTTATATGGAGGCGGCGCCATTGCCGGGTTAGTAAATCTTATTTCAAAAACACCAACAGAGGAAAGAGAATTAAAATTTATTCTTGATTTTACAAGTGCAGGCGGAATTAATACAAGTGGTTTTTATGGGAAAAAGTTTAAAAATACCGGGCTTACTTTATTTGTTTCCCGAAACAGTAACAAAGCTTTTGATCCGGCTGATATTGGATTTACTGCTATTCCAAAATTTGAACGCTATACAATAAACCCAAAACTTTTCTTTTATATAAATGAAAAAACAGATTTGCAGCTTGGAGTAAATATTACCACCGAAGACAGAACCGGAGGCGATATTGAATTTATCAAAGGAAATAAAGCCTCAGGTTATTCGGAAGTCAACAATACAAACAGAATCAGTACCCAGTTTTCTTTTGAACGCAGGTTCGGAAAGAACAGTAGTATTAAAATCAAAAACAGTATCAATCATTTTAAAAGATTATTAATTGTGACTGCTGCTAATAATTTTAATGGAATTCAAAATTCAAGTTTTACTGAGGCAACTTATTCCAACCATGACGAAAAATCGGAATGGATTGCAGGTATTAATTTGATGACAGATAATTTTGATGAAAGACTTCCTTTAACCTCAAGTTTTTCCGGACGGGATTATAAACAACTCACAACCGGAGCATTTGTACAGAATAATTTTAAGGCAAACGAAAAATTTACGATAGAAACAGGTCTTCGTGGCGATTTTGTAAAAGATTATGGTTTTGCATTATTACCACGTATTTCAATGCTGTTTAAATTTTCTTCTAAACTTTCATCCCGTATTGGTGGCGGGTTAGGATATAAAACACCCAATTTTTTTACTGAAGAAAGTGAAAGGTTACAGTACAAAAATATTTTGCCAGTAGATGAGGATGTAAATACAATGGAGCGGAGTTATGGAGTAAATGCCGACATTAATTACCGTACAAAATTTGCTGATGATAAAATCAGTTTCAGCATCAATCATCTTTTCTTTTATACCCGTATACACGATCCGCTGGTATTAAGGCGGCAAAGTTCAATGCTTTACCAATTTATAAATGTAAACGGACACTTCGACAGTAAGGGCATGGAAACAAATATCAAACTGGGTTATCGTGATTTTAAATTATTTATCGGCTACACTTATACCAATGCGTATTTGCATGAAGGAAACACGAAAACAAAAAACTTTCTTACACCACGTCACAGGTTGAATAATGTACTGCTTTACGAAGTAGAAGAGAAATGGAAAGTTGGTTTGGAGGCTTACTATTTCAGTAAACAGGAATTGAGTGATAATACAACGGGTCGGGCTTACTGGATTACCGGTTTCATGGCAGAAAAACTCTGGAAGAAATTTTCATTGTATATCAATTTTGAAAACTTTGTTTGCCTTGTATCAGAAAAGTTTGAATCAATTTATACCGGTGCATAAATATCTTTGAATACAGGATTAACAATTGAACCGGTATAAATTGATTCAAACTTTGTTTGCCTTGTATCAGAAAAGTTTTCAAAATTGATATACAATGAAAATTTCTTCCAGAGTTTTTCTGCCATGAAACCGGT
>JANLSA010000480.1:0-4252 GCA_031362085.1 Bacteroidota bacterium
AAAAAGTGTTATTTTGTGTCTATTATTTCAAACTTGATACAACCAACTGATAATGACAGGATTTCTCGGAGAGTTCGAGGTTACTATAGACGCAAAGGGTCGTTTCCTACTACCGGTCGGCTTTAAAAAGCAGATGGCAGATGATGAACCAATGCGTTTTGTTATTAACAGGGGGTTCGAAAAATGTTTAAGTCTCTATACTCAAAAAACCTGGGAAAAAGAGTACGAAGAAATAAGTAAGCTCAGTGATTATGATCCGGAGGAAAGAGAGTTTAAAAGATATTTTTTGAATGGTGCAACAATCGTGGAACCGGATACAGCCGGAAGAATTTTGTTGCCACCAAATTTAAAGCAGCATGCCGATTTAGTAAAAGACATTACGCTAATGGCAATGGGCAACAAATTAGAAATATGGGATAGTAAGAATCATAAACAGTTCTTTGACTCATTCTCCCAGGACAAGTTCAGTAATCTGGCAAAACAGGTGATGGTGAAGAAAACATAATTACTAATTTTTAATTATTAATTAGTTGGAACAACACTATCACACGCCGGTTTTATTAAATGAAGTAATAAATGCTTTACAAATAAAACCAGGTGGTATTTATGTTGATTGCACTTTCGGAGGCGGTGGACATTCAAAAGCTATTCTTAAAAAGTTGAACAGCGAAGGAAGATTAGTTGCATTTGATCAGGATGCAAATGCAAAACAAAATCTCCCCGATGATTTAAGAACCATCTTCATTCCACAAAATTTCCGCCACATCCGGCGATTTTTAAAGTTGCACAGCATAAATGAAGTAGATGGTGTATTGGCAGATTTAGGTGTAAGCAGTCATCAGTTCGATGAAGCAGATCGTGGTTTTTCCATTCGCTTCGATGCAGCAATGGATATGCGGATGGATCAGCGACAATCATTAACCGCTGCGGATGTGCTTAAAAACTATGACGAGTTACAATTGCACAAACTTTTTGAACAGTATGGCGAAGTAACCAATTCAAAAACATTGGCGAAAGCTATTGTTCAATTGCGCAATAGCACATCACTTGGTACAATTGATGGATTTAAGAATGCAATCCGGGGAGTAGTGAAGGGAAATCCCAACAAGTATTTTGCACAGGTATTTCAGGCTTTACGCATTGAAGTGAATGATGAAATGGGTGCGTTAAAAGAAATGCTTCAGCAAATTCCAAGTTTGCTGAAACCTGGAGGTCGTGTTGCAATTATCACGTTTCATTCCATCGAAGACAGATTGGTAAAGAATTTTTTTCGACGTGGCACATTTAATGAGCCCGAAGAAAACCCTTATATAAATGACATATCTGTAAGTGAGCTAAAGGTGATAACAAAAAAGCCAATCGTAGCAGGTGAAATTGAATTGAAGGAAAACAAAAGATCAAGAAGTGCAAAGATGAGAGTAGCTGAAAAAACAGGCAGTGCGGTTTAGAGGGAAAGATACTTTCAAATTGATTATAAGAAAAACTGGTATTATATAAATAGATTTTTTCAATGATTTGAAAAATCTATATCCTTTGAATAAAACCCACGGTGTTGGCAGGTATGAAATACTTCCTGAGTATGGCATACAGGCAGACACTTCGAATGATTTGAGAAATCTATATCCTTTGAAATGAACCCTCCTTTCCAATAAGGAGAAGATGAAAAACCCAAAACTGAATGAGCTAAAATTCATTTATGCAGGAACAACAACAAAAGGAGCGGCACTTGAAAAACGAATCGGTTTCAACCGGATGGAAAAGATGGCTAAACTATCATTCCATTGTAAAGCAAGTTCCGTTCTTTCTGTTCCTCGCAGCATTGGCGGTGTTGTATATCTATAATGGTCATTATGCAGATAAAACCATTCGCAACATAAACAAAACAGCAAAAGAAGTGAAAGAGCTTCAGTACGAACACAAAACGGTTAAGAGTGAAGTAATGTTTCGCAGCAAACAAAGTGAATTGGTAAAGGCTGTTGAGCCATTGGGATTAAAAGAATTGACTACATCACCATTCGTTCTGAAAAATTAAATAATAGATAGCAGAGTATAGATAATAGTTCTTTCAATTTGAAAATTTCTCAGAGCCCCGTAGGGGCTCTATATCGGTAGCACGGGATGAAATCCCGGGAATATAAATAGTGAATGATTTAAGAACCCCGTAGGGGTTCAATATAAAACGGTAGGAGTGAAAGAATGGAAATATAAATAGCGAATGATTGATATGTGCTGAAGAGGGAACTATAAGATGAATGGAGCGTCGCAAGGGACGGCGATAGCAGCAACAAAGTCGGGTACAAAAAAATTCAGTAAAAGAATTTTTTCATAATACAACTAAAACAAAACATAGAATAAGGCATTGGAAGTAAAACGTGACATATTATGGAGAGTGTACATTAGTTTTATATGTATTGCACTATTTGCATTAGTAGTAATCGGTAAAACTTTTTACATTCAGCGATTCCAGGGCAACTACTGGCGCAGCATGAGTGACAGCCTGCACCAGAAAATTGAATCCATTGACGCTGAACGGGGCACTATCTTCAGTGAAGACGGGCAAATGCTCAGCACTTCTATTCCCACCTTTGATATTTACATTGATTTTTTAGCAGATGGCCTTCGTGAGAAAAAAGGAATCCGGTTTGATACAAGTATCAATGCATTTTCAGATGCACTTGCAAAATATTTTGGTGACAAATCAGCTGTTGAATATAAACGGGATTTGCAAAAAGAGTACCAGGGA
This sequence comes from Bacteroidota bacterium, assembly GCA_031362085.1. Taxonomy (GTDB): domain Bacteria; phylum Bacteroidota; class Bacteroidia; order Chitinophagales; family Chitinophagaceae; genus VBAR01. The sequence goes on from JANLSA010000480.1 coordinate 2,744, forward strand.
AAAAACCGGTATTATCTTTTAAAGAAAAAATTATCCTTTGATGATTACAAAGCATTCCGGGATTTTCCATTGGTAAAACAAGGAAGAAATAAAAGCGGGATAATTGTGGAAGTAAATAGCAAACGTTTAATGCCGTTTGGTTTGTTGGCTAATCGCACCATTGGTTTGTCAAGAGATTTTGTAGCTACGAATGGGAAAATGAAAAAAACAAATGTTGGGTTAGAAAAAAGTTATGATACATTATTAAACGGACAAAAAGGCGAAAGGCTTGTTCGGTTTATTGCCGGTGGCACTGCTGTTCCCATTGAAGGGTATCAGATAGAACCTGAAAATGGAAGAGATGTATTTACAACACTCGATGTAAATATGCAGGATATTACTGAAACAGCTTTAATGAAGATGATGCTCGAAAGCGGATCGCAATATGGAACTGCGATTGTGATGGAAACAAAAACAGGAAAGATAAAAGCGATAGCAAATTTGGGAAAACAGAAAGATGGTAGTTATTGGGAAGATGATAACTATGCCTTGCGTGTTACCGAACCCGGTTCTACTATAAAACTGGCTACTTTATTATCTGTATTAGAAGAAGGAAGTTCTGCAATTGATGATATGGTAGAAGTTGGTTCTGCAGGGCAAATGATAGTAGGACCCAGAAATGTAAATGATGCTGAACGTTCACCCCGACCTGTGCTTAGTGTGAAGGAATGTTTTGCACATAGTTCAAATGTTGGTATGAGTAAGCTTGCATACAAAGCATTTGGCAGCAACCCTAAAAAATTTAAAGAGTACATGCATAAGTTTCATCTGGATGTCAAATCTCCGGTTGATTTAACAGATGTGCCCAAGCCCGTTTTTTCTCCATTGGAAAAAAATGCAGGGGGTTTGATGAATATGATTACGATGAGTTTTGGTTATTCACTCAATGTAAGCCCACTGCATACACTTACACTTTATAATGCTGTTGCTAATGATGGTAAAATGATGAGGCCTTATTTAGTAAATAGTATTCAGAATGATGGAATCGTTATACAGCAGTTTGGACCAACAGTCCTGGAAGAAAATATTTGTAAGCCTTCAATTATTAAATCGGCAAAAGAGAGTATGGAGTTGGTGGTAACAGAAGGAACTGGGCGGCCGGCTTTTAAAGGTTTTCCATTTGCAGTAGCAGGTAAAACAGGAACTGCACATGTTGCAGACCGAGGTATTCAGTATAATGATATGGTATATCAGGCATCTTTTGCAGGATACTTCCCTGCAAATAACCCGCAATATTCATGCATTGTTGTAATAAGAACAAAGGCACATGCTGCTTTGCACTATGGCGGACAGTTAGCTGCACCTGTGTTTAAAGAAATCGCATCTAAACTTTACTCCATGTATGTGGAAAATAAAAACGCAAATTATGCAGGGATAAAAAATGACAGTTTATCTTATTTCTATTCGGGATATTCAAAAGATATAAAAAATATACTGGGCAAAATGAATGTTGCAGTTCAGGATTCAACC
>JANLSA010000487.1:0-2882 GCA_031362085.1 Bacteroidota bacterium
GAAAATCCGGAAAGGAGATATTCTTTGCACATGGGATCCTTATAACAACGTAATTGTTGCCGAACAGAATGGTAAATTGGTATTTGATAATGTAATTGAAGGGGTTACCTACCGTGAAGAAGCTGATGAGCAAACCGGACACCGTGAAAAAGTGGTTATTGAAACCCGTGATAAAACAAAAATCCCATCAATTGTTGTAGAAGGAAAAGATAAAAAGATTTATAACCTTCCAACCGGAAGCCATATCATACCCGAAGAAGGCGATGAAGTGAAAGCGGGAAAGGTGTTGGTGAAAATTCCGAGAGTATTAGGAAAGTTGAGAGATATTACCGGCGGTCTTCCAAGAGTTACTGAATTGTTTGAAGCCAGAAACCCAAGCAACCCTGCTATTGTTTCTGAAATAGATGGTGTAGTAACAATGGGAGCTATCAAACGGGGTAACCGGGAAATAATGATTGAAGCAAAAGATGGTGTACAGAAAAAATATCTTGTACCATTAACACGTCAGATCCTTGCTCAGGACGGTGACTTTGTAAAAGCAGGTACGCCAATGAGTGATGGACAAATTGCACCAATTGATATTTTAGAAATTAAAGGACCATTTGCGGTACAGGAATATGTGGTGAATGAAATTCAGGAGGTATATCGTTTGCAAGGTGTGAAGATCAATGATAAACATATTGAAGTTATCGTTCGTCAGATGATGCGTAAAATTTATATCGTTGATCCGGGTGATACAAGATTCTTAGAAGAAGACCTGGTTGATAAATTTGAGTTTATCAATGAAAACGATTATATCTACGATAAGAAAGTAGTTACGGAAGCTGGAGATAGCGGTAAAATGCGTGCCGGACAAATTGTAACACTGCGTGAAGTAAGAGAAGAAAATTCTATTCTTCGCCGTAGTGATAAGAAAGCAGTTGAGTATCGTGATGCAAAACCGGCTACTTCGTCTCCTTCCTTACTCGGAATCACAAAAGCATCACTAGGTGTACAAAGCTGGATTTCAGCAGCATCATTCCAGGAAACAACGAAAGTTCTTTCATCAGCAGCAATTGAAGGTAAAACCGATGAGATGCTCGGATTGAAAGAGAATGTAATCACAGGTCATCCGATTCCGGCTGGTACAGGTTTACGGGAATTTGAAAGCATTATCGTTGGAAGCAAGGAAGAATATGAATTGCTGCAGACAACACGTGAAGCTATGAGTTTTGATGACGAAGAGTAAAAATCTCAGATTAAAACGATTTAAATGATTTCATGGATAAATAATTAAGGAGCAGATTTATTTGCTCCTTTTTGTTTTTCTATATGAATTAACTTTTATAAGCGAAATCATTCGAAATAAAAATATTAAGCAATAGCGATGTTAAGTGTTTCATAAAGTACCTGATTAATTATATTTGCCCGGTAGTTCATATTTAAATTGCAAAAAATGTTGGGAATGAAAAATGGAATGTTGATCTGGAATCTTGTTTTATCAGCTGCGGCTGCTGTTTTGCTTTTTTTATATTTTGGTGGAAATAAAAAAAACAACACGGTAAAAACGGTTACATCCGATTCGGGGAAATCAGAAACTCAAACACGTATTGCATATATTGATATGGATTCTGTTCAGGAAAATTATAAATATGCAAAAGATTTCCTGGATAAGATAAAAAAAATGGAATCTGATAATAACCTGGAAATGGAAAAATTGGGTGATGGGTATCAAAAAAAATTAAACACATATGCACAGCAGGACCAGGCTGCAGGACTTCCCCAATTAAGCGATGCACATCAGCAGGAATTGATGGCAATGCAAAAAACGGTTACTGATCGTAAGCAAAATCTTGAGCAGGATTATATAAAATATGTAAACCAGAATGAATTGAAGTTGCGTAATAATATTAAAGACTTTTTAAAAGTATTTAATAAGGACAGGAAGTACACTTATATCATGTCTTATGAAGACAGAATGTTTTATTATGTAGATACCCTTTATAATATCACTACAGAAGTTATTAAAGGGTTGAATGAGGAATACAAAATAAAGAAACCATAATGTAATGTTATTTGCTACTATTTGAAAGCCCCCGATGAATCGGGGGCTTTTTATTTAGAGTTATCCGAAAGTGGGTTGAAATACTTATCTTGAATTTTAAACCAAACTTATGACCACAGAAAAAACTTCGTTCAAACAATCGCTTGGCTTAATGGATGCAACAATGGTTGTTGCGGGTTCTATGATTGGCTCCGGAATTTTTATTGTTAGTGCAGATATTACCAGATATGTTGGCAGTGCAGGTTGGTTAGTTGCTGTATGGGCAATCACAGGATTCATGACTATAATAGCAGCGGTAAGTTATGGTGAACTCAGTGGAATGTATCCGAAAGCAGGTGGTCAGTATGTTTATTTAAAAGAAGCCTTCAATCCGCTTGCAGGATTTCTTTATGGCTGGAGTTTTTTTGCCGTTATACAAACTGCAACTATCGCAGCAGTAGGCGTAGCCTTTAGCCGATTTACAGCATATCTTATTCCGGCAGTGGGAGAGGATAATATTTTAATGAATCTTGGCTTTATAAAAATTTCTGCGGCTCAATTGCTTGCTATTGCATTAATTCTTTTTCTTACGTGGACAAATTCAAAAGGGATAAAAGGGGGTAAAATAATTCAGACAACTTTTACAACAACCAAATTACTTTCCTTATTTGGATTAATCATTCTTGGATTTTTATTAACCAAACAAAGTTTCTGGACCGAAAACTGGAACACAGGTTTAAATGCAATGCAATTAGAACAAGATTCAACCGGTGGATTTATCAAAACAGGAAACTGGACATCAATCAGCGGCACTGTATTGATAGGAGCAATAGCTGCAGCAATGGTTGGTTCTATTTTT
>JANLSA010000513.1:0-5245 GCA_031362085.1 Bacteroidota bacterium
GTCACATCCTACAACCTTACTGATGTTTCTATTGGCGACATCGTGCTGCCGGTAGGCACAAATTATAAAGAGATTTTGTCAAAAGAACTTGAATAAATTTTACCGATTAAATAAACGGCATTTGTATGCCTGCCATCCGCAAACATCATCTTTTTTATAAATTGCGACCTGGAGTATATTAATTCTATATTAAGATATACCAGTTTTAAAAAATAAATGACAACTGTTTTGTTCAGATTTTACGGCACCATTTATCCAGTTTCATTTCATTTTATAATACAATTTTATTTAGCTTGCTATTCATCAAACTTTCAAAAAAAATAGTATGAAAAAAATTCTTGTGTGTTTAATAATTTTTTCTTCCTGCACTCAGAAACAACCTGATTTAAGTAAACAGGCAGCAGATGAAATAACTCAAGCAGACATAGCTATGAGTGATTTGGCTACTAAAGAAGGATTCTTTAAGGCTTTGCTTAGTTATGCTGAAGACAGTGTTATTATCCCACGGGAAGGTAAACTGCCAATAATGAGTAAAAATGAAGCAACCAGCACCTGGGCAGAAAAACCAATTATAAAAGAACTTACCTGGAAACCAATAAAAACAGTAGCGTCTGAAAGCGGCGATATGGGCTATAGTTTTGGTTTTTCCACCTACCACGGAAAAGACACTATAACCTATACCAATTACTGTACTATTTGGCATAAGCAAAAAGATGGTTCCTGGAAATTTGTTTTTGATGGAGGGAATAATACACCGGCGCCAGTTAAATAAATAACAGAAAATGATTAAGAAATTTTGTCTTCTATTGATGGCAATTATTTTTACCTGCCAATTCCTGATTGCTCAGGATGTTTATACTGAACATACTTTAACGGCTGGCAAGAATTACAAGCCTTGCACCTGCAAGATTGAACAACTTTCATGGATGGCCGGTAACTGGCAAGGTGCAGATGATGGTGTAATAAGTGAGGAACAATGGGCCAGACCTATTGCCGGAAACATGATGGGTATGTATCGGATGTTTGTAAAGGGCAAACCCCTTTTTTATGAATTGATGTTATTGATGCAAGATTCAGCGGGTGTCAAACTTCAGCTTAAACATTTTTGGCATCCCCTTAAAGGATGGGAACACAGAGACTCTACCGGGGTCATATTCCCTTTGCTAAAAATTGAAGGTAAAAAAGCTTTTTTTGATGGGATGACTTATGAACTTATTAGTAAAAATGAATTAGTTGTTTATTTGGCTGAAACAATTCAAAGTGGAATGATAAAAGAAGAAATATTCAGAATGAAAAAAAATTAAACACTAAAAATAAATCAATATGAAACTTAGAGTACTTATTTTCTTTTCAGCATTTCTTTTTGCATGTAACACAAAAAATAAAAATCCTGCTGAAGCAACCAATAATAGCGATCATTCTACAGGTGTTGCAAATGACAAACAGATGATACTTGACAAAATGGTTGGTACCTGGCAAAGTGAAGATGGAAAGAGCTTTGAACGCTGGATCAAAAATGCTGATGGCACCTTTCAGTCTACCGCCTTTAGGGTAAAGGGAACTGATACTTCGTGGAATGAACAGGCTAAAATTTATTTGGAAATGGATAAGTGGGTTTTTGAAAATACGGTTAAGGGTGAGAATGATGGGAAGTCAGTAAAGTTCATTTCTACAAAACTCAGCGAAAACAGTATTCAATTCAGTAATCCCGAACATGATTTCCCAAATGATGTTAATTATACAGTTGCAGATGAAAATACAGTAAGAGCATTCATAGTTGGAAAGAACAACAAAGGGGGCTTGGATACGATTCCGTTTAATTATACAAGAGTTAAATAATAAGCTAAGTAGTTCAAGTAGGTGTTAATGATTAAGGGAAAGAATCACCTTACTATTTTCCTGCTCAGCTTACAAATTTTCCATAATCTTCAATGCCAGTTTATCAGGGTCAGAAAGTTTATCTAAGTTTGACATTGAATTATTTTTTAACCATGTAATATCCAAAAAAGATAAGTCTTTTGCCATTATTTCACTATAAATATAATTTCTTCAACGGCCCAGGAAATTCGAGTATCTTTTCACATGAGTACTAATAAATCAAAAAAATTTTTAAATAATCTAAAGAAAGTTCGAACTGAAACTAATCAAGGGACAAACCTCATCAGCAATAATGAGGTTTTTTATTTTCTCCAATCGCATAAATTCATGTACGTTTATATTATCTAAAAAGCAAACAATTGAATTTGAAAAAACGTCAAGACTATATTTCCTGGGATGAATATTTTATGGGAGTGGCACTGCTATCTGCCATGCGAAGCAAAGATCCCAGTACACAGGTAGGTGCCTGTATTGTAAATGAAAAAAATAAGATTGTAGGCGCCGGTTATAATGGTTTGCCGATCGGTTGTGATGATGATGAATTTCCCTGGGAGAAGACGGGGGATTTTCTAAACACAAAATATCCCTATATCTGTCATGCAGAGCTGAATGCTATTTTAAATAATATTGGAATGGATTTGAAAGGCTGCAAAATTTATACGGCACTTTTCCCTTGCAATGAATGTTCTAAAGCAATTATACAATCCGGCATTACAGAAGTAATTTACCTCTCTGATAAATATGAAGGCAATGACATTTTTAAAGCTTCTAAGTTTATGCTTGATAAATCGGGTGTGAAATACAGAAAAGTGAAATCAAAGCTTATGAAACTTGTATTATCCTTTCACGAAGGTGATGTTTAATATTCTTTTATCCGGTTTTTGTATCGCCGGGGTTTTCATTTTATTTATTCTAAGAGTCATCCGCTTTATAAACAAATGCAGAACTGCTTTTTGTTTGATAGTTTTGTATCCTAAAAAATAATTTATGCATATTGAATCTGATATTAAGCTTGGCTTCAAAGATGTAATGCTCAGGCCAAAACGCTCTACCCTTAGTTCAAGATCAGAAGTTTCATTAACCCGTAAATTTAAATTTCTACACAGCGAAACTACCTGGGATGGTATTCCCATTATGGCAGCTAATATGGATACGGTTGGTACTTTTGAAATGGCAAACGTATTAGCAACGTTTAAACTCTTTACTGCCATACATAAACATTATTCTTCCACTCAATGGAAAAATTTTATGCAAAATGGCGGAAAAGACATTACAGATCATATTGCAATAAGTTCGGGTACAAGCAAATCAGATGCAAGCAAACTTGATCTTATTTTAAAACAAAATAAATCTTTACGTTTTATTTGTATTGATGTAGCAAATGGTTACTCAGAAAAATTTGTGGATTTTGTAAAATCTACCCGGAATAAATATCCTGCAAAAGTAATTATTGCCGGAAATGTAGTAACTGGTGAAATGGTGGAAGAACTTTTGCTTGCGGGAGCAGATATTATTAAAGTTGGTATCGGACCCGGCTCTGTATGCACTACCCGTGTAAAAACAGGTGTGGGTTATCCTCAGCTATCTGCAATCATTGAATGTTCGGATGCAGCTCATGGATTAGGTGGTCAGATCATTTCGGACGGTGGTTGCAAAGTACCCGGTGATGTGGTAAAAGCGTTTGGTGGTGGTGCTGATTTTGTCATGCTTGGTGGGATGCTTGCTGGTCATGAAGAAAGTGGCGGTGAGTTAATAGAAAAAGAAGGCAAGAAATACAAATTGTTTTATGGAATGAGCTCAGAAACTGCAATGGACAAATATGCTGGTGGTGTAGCAGACTACCGTGCATCGGAAGGAAAGACTACTGAAATTCCTTACCGTGGTTTTGTTTCTGATTCGATTCAGGATATTTTAGGAGGGCTTCGTTCTGCATGTACTTATACCGGGGCAAAAGTGTTGAAAGAGCTTTCAAAAAGAACTACATTCATCAGAGTTAGTGAACAACACAATGAATGGTTTGATCAATAGTTTAAGAAAAGGCTTTGCCTGATCATAATATTTCAAACGCTGAGAATTTACAATGTGTTTGAATGGCTCATCCAATGATTTTTCTGTTGTGGAGGATTCATTCCGCAGAGCAAACTCAACTACCTTACTTTTGCCATTATGCCCACAACACAAATTTCAACTGATAGTATTTTATCAAAATTAAAAATTAAATCGCTCAATGCAATGCAGCTTGCATCTATTGAAGCAGTAGATATAAATGATAATGTATTGTTGCTTTCTGCAACCGGGTCGGGCAAAACATTGGCATACTTATTACCTTTAATTAAATTATTAAATCCAGAGAGCATAAAAACACAGGCCATCATTATTGTACCATCCCGTGAACTGGCTTTACAAATTGAATCTGTTTTTAAAAGCATGGGGACGAATTTGAAAATAACCTGTTGCTACGGTGGTCACTTACGGGAAACAGAAGAAAATAATTTAAAACAACCTCCTGCTTTATTAATTGGCACTCCCGGCAGATTAGCTGATCATATCAGAAGAGGAAATATTACCTGCGATTCTATTGAAACGTTTGTTCTTGACGAATTTGACAAATCACTGGAATTGGGTTTTGCAGATGAAATGTCTTTTATTGTCGGTTCCTTAAAATTTATTAAAAAAAGAATCTTAACCTCAGCTACTGAAGCAGTAGAAATTCCTGCCTTCATTGGTTTGGAAAACACGATACGATTAAATTTTTTAAATGATAAGGATCAGGATTCGGGTCTTGCAGTAAAAATTTTAGTAAGTGACGGAAAAGATAAATTAGAAACACTGTTTCGGTTGATTTGTATGCTGGGCAACCGGTCCACAATTATCTTTTGCAATCATCGTGAGTCGGTAGAACGAACCAGTAATTGGTTGAAAGAAAAAGATATTCTCAACGTATTTTATCATGGTGCACTGGAACAACAGGAAAGAGATGCTGCGTTATGTAAATTCAGAAATGGAACTTCCAATATATTAATTACAACTGACCTTGCATCCCGTGGATTGGATATTGCCAATATCCGTTATATCATACATTATCATTTACCGGGCAGCGAAGATATTTTTACACATCGCAATGGAAGAACTGCCCGGATGGATGCAAGTGGCACCGCCATACTTATTTTATCACCAGAGGAAAAATTGCCGGAGTATATAAATGAAAATGCAGAGAAAATAGAACTACCGAAAACCATAACCCTGCCGGAAAAACCACAATGGTCAACTTTATTTATTGCTGCAGGAAAAAAAGATAAGGTGAATAAAATTGATGTTGTTGGATTTTTATCCAATAAGGGACAGTTAAAAAAAGAAGATATCGGTT
>JANLSA010000552.1:0-5156 GCA_031362085.1 Bacteroidota bacterium
AAAAAAATTACAAGCTTCTCAGCCTGCCTGCTACTGTTTACTTTACTATTCAGCTGCAAATTCAGAAATAACACAGAAAAAATTTATATTCAAGAAGGTGAAGAAAAAGAATATGATGGCCCGATGGAAATCGGATTACAAGAGTATGATAAAACAATAGACCCTGCATTGGGCTATGTACCTGCCAACCGTTTATGGGATGCTATTGAATTTACAAATGCAAAAAAAGACCAGGTTGCTGGTATGCGATTAACTTCAAGTTATTCATGGTCATCCAGAGGGCCAATTTATGATGTGGTGGGACCAAGTAACGGTAACTCCAGAGCAAATAATGAATACACATCTGGAAGAATGCGGGCAATATTAGTAGATGCAGGAGATGCAACGGGTAATACTGTTTTTGCAGCAGGTGTAAATGGTGGATTATGGAAGACTACTAATTTTCTTACAGCTCCAGCAAACTGGACCGTGGTCAGCGATAATTTTGCAAGCATTTCTCTTACTTCTATCGCTCAAGATCCTACAAATGCAAATACAATGTACTTTGCTACCGGTGAAGCACCGAGCAATTCGGATGCAGTTTATGGTAGAGGTATTTGGAAATCTACCGATCATGGGGTTAACTGGACACAACTTGCATCAACAACAAATTACTGGCGTTGTTTTAAAATGATTTGTGATGCGTCTGGCAATGTTTATCTCGCATTAAGAACAACATCTGCTCCTTTACCAACTCAATCAAGTGGATTAGTTCGTTCAACAGATGGTGGCGTTAACTGGACAAATATTACACCTTCCGGACTAACATCTTCTAATTCCTATTGTACAGATATTGAAATAAGTTCAACGGGTCGTTTACATGCAAGCTTTGGTTATTCAACCGGAGCAGGCGGTGTAAGCAATTATCGCTATACTGATATACCCGCAACTGTTGCATCAGGTACATGGTCTTCTGCAACTGCAGGAATGATAACCGCTGCAAACAGAATTGAACTGGCAGTAGTTGGAAATGTAGTTTATGCGGCGCCAACGAATGGTTCTAATAATGTAGTTGATTTATACCGCTCAACTGATGGTGGAGCAAACTGGGCTCAACAAAATGGAGCTGGTTATACAACCAGTTTATCCAATACTCAGGGCTGGTATAATATTACACTTGCTATCAATCCAAATTTTACAGACAGTGTTATGATTGGTGGGTTGGATGCATATCTTTCAGTAAATGGAGGAAGCACAGTTACCCGGCGTACAAGATGGGTAGGAGGAACTGGACCTTATGTACACGCCGATCATCATTTTATGCAATGGTATAATGTAGGAGCCGAAAGAAGAATTATTATAGGATGTGATGGAGGAGTATTTCTTTCAAGGGATAATGGTTTAACGTTTAGTGACAGGAACCGAAATCTTTCTTTAAAACAATTCTTTTCAGTTTCTATGCACCCAACACTTACAGATTATATGCTTGCCGGTGCACAGGATAATGGAAATCATCAGTTGAATGGCCCCGGGCTAACATCATCTGTTGAGGTAGTAGGTGGTGATGGTGCTTATGTACATATTGATCAAAACCAACCACAATATCAATTTACAAGTTATGTACGAAATGAATATCACAGAAGTATAAACGGAGGCAGCTCCTGGTCAACAGTTACCTTATCAACAACAGAAGGTTTATTTATAAATCCTTTTGACTACGATGATAATATTAATATGATGTATTGCAGCAATGGAATTTCATCGGCTCCAAACAATCAATTTAGAAGATGGGATAACCCTCAGACAGGATCAACAAATACCATTTTTACTTTAAGTGCCTTAACAAGAACATCAAGTAGTAATCCAACTGCATTTAAAGTTTCGCCTTATACTGCAGATAGAGTATATATTGGCAGCAGCAGGGGAGTTCTTGTGCGGTTAGATAATGCAAGTACCGTAAATAATAATGCACAGGCAGATGCAAATACAACTGCTATTGGCAGTGCTTTGTTTCCAGTAGGCACAATAAATTGTGTTGCTGTAGGAACGAATGATAATAACCTGCTTTCAATTTTTACAAACTATGGTGTAAGCAATGTATGGTCAACAACGGATGGTGGTACCAACTGGACGGTATGTGATGGTAACCTTCCTGATATGCCGGTGCGCTGGGCAGTATTTGAAAATGGGAGTAATAGTAAAGTTATATTAGCAACAGAAGCCGGAGTTTATACGACAGATTTATTAAATGGTGCTTCTACTGCGTGGACGCCTCAACCCGGTTTTCCTACTGTAAGAACAGATATGCTTAAGTTAAGAGCATCGGATAATATTATTGCAGCAGCCACACATGGTCGAGGCATATTTACAGCAAATCTTGCGGCAGTATTACCCGTTCGGGATGTTGTCTTAAATGGATCATTAAATGGAAACGGAAAATCGATATTAAACTGGACAGCTGTGGATGTAACGAATGAAACAAAATTCAGATTGCAATTCGGTACAGATGGGTCCCGGTTTACGGATATTAAAACTTTATCCTATAATGCAAGAAGATATGAACATGCATTTGGAGCAGCAACTGGTTATTACCGGATAATTGCAACAGAAGATAATCGTCCGGATGTTTTTTCAAATATTGTTTCAGTTAAAAATAATAAACCCGTAAAAGGTGTGCAATTAAATGTATTGCCAAATCCCGTTCAGTCTGCGGCATCATTTGAATTGAGTACCAGCGATGGTGGTGGAAAATTTGAATGGCAATTACTGAATAACAATGGGCAGATTTTACAAAAAGGATCAGGCAGTTTACCAGAAGCAGGAAGGATATTTCAACCTGTAAATGCTGCCGTATTGCCAACGGGCAGGTATACAATCCGGCTTGGTTTGAATGGCAAAACATTTACAGCGCCATTTATAAAACAATAACTAACCCAACAGTCATGATAAATTAAAAGCTGTCTGTATCTTGCAGGCGGCTTTTTTATTTTTAATAAAAAAAAGGAATGATGAAATTAAATCCTGGAAAAATTATTGTTTTAATAGTTGTATTTGTTTCTGCGATATTTCTCGTTTCTTGTTCGCAATCAAGTACGGGTATTTATAAAACATATTCTTTTTATAAAATAAACACACCGGGTACTATACCGGTTGACGAGAATGGAAAAGAAATAGGAAAAGTTCACGATACGACATATGTAATTTATTTTGAAACCCGGAAAGATGTACAACCAAAATTATTAGGTGCTTCTTTCAATGGAAATTTTTATAAGATGAATCTTTTTGAGGAAAAGGGAAATATCGTTGAAATTGGAAACAGCCTGTCGGATAATAAACCCGTTATTCTTAAAACAGGAAGCAATCGGAAATTATGGAAAGCAGAGTTGGGGATGATTCTTAAAGCCCTAACGGAACCTATAAAAGACAAATCAATACTTTCAATAGAAGTAGAATATAAAGGCAGAAAAGGAATTCGGATTATTAAAAAACATACTGAGCTTGTTCCGGAATTACATTTTTGATTTTGCCAGACAGAAATTAATTTTTTGGAGTAGCTGCATTTGGAATAATGCCTGATGTTACCGGATTCACTTTTACATTCGGAATGATACCTAAGGTCGGTTGCTGTACTTTCATATTGGGGATAAGGCCCATTGCTTTTGGAGGCTCGTTTTGAAAATTTTGCAAATTTTTCCAGGAGCTAAGGAAAGACCGATAACCTTTCAGATTGTTTTTTGCAATATCCTTTTGCATCTGTAAGTCCAGATCAATTTTATTTTTTTGTAAATGCTTTTGTAAGTCAAATAAATTACGATCCTGACTTTTTACTGAGCTAAATGTAAAAGCAGCAATTAATAAAAATAAAGATTTCATCGTTTCCCGTTTATGTATTTAAAGCTAAAACTATTTCCTCATTTTCTTATACACATTTATCAATCCGTTTGTAGATGCATCATGATTGCTGACGGGTTCTTTACTTTTCAATTCGGGTAAAATTTTATTGGCTAATTGTTTCCCCAACTCAACACCAAATTGGTCGAAACTGAAAATATTCCAGATAATACCTTGTACAAATATTTTATGTTCATAGAATGCAATCAATTGCCCTAAATTAAATGGCGTAATTTTTTTTATCAGAAATGAGTTGGTCGGCTTATTGCCTGCAAATATTTTAAAAGGAAGCAATTTTGCAATTTCTTCTTTTGTCAATCCTCCTTTTTGCAATTCCGTTTCGGCATCCTGTTCTGTTTTTCCATTCATCAATGCTTCGGTTTGTGCAAAAAAATTGCTCATCAATTTTTGATGATGATCGCCAATTGGATTATGCGATTGTGCAGGGGCAATAAAATCGCAGGGGATTAAAGATGTTCCCTGGTGAATTAATTGATAAAAAGCATGTTGACCATTTGTTCCCGGCTCGCCCCAGATTACGGGACCAGTTGGATATTCAACAGCTTCACCATTTCGGTCAACTGATTTTCCATTGCTTTCCATATTGCCCTGTTGAAAATAAGCAGCAAAACGATACAGGTATTGATCATATGGGAGTATAGCCTCGGATTGTGCACCGAAAAAATTGGAATACCACAAACCAATCAATGCCATCAGCACCGGAATGTTTTTATCGGATGGTTCATTCCGAAAATGAATATCTGTAGCATGAGCACCTTTCAGCAATTGTTCAAAATTTTTATATCCAATTGTCAATCCTATCGATAAACCAATTGCACTCCATAACGAATAACGACCGCCTACCCAATCCCAAAAGGGGAACATATTTGCTTTATCAATTCCAAATTTCACTACTTCAATATCGTTTGTACTTAAAGCAACAAAATGTTTGGCAATCTGTTTTTCTTTCTTTGCTGATTTCAAAAACCATTCCCTTGCAGTATGTGCATTGGTCATGGTTTCCTGTGTTGTAAATGTTTTTGAAGCAATCAAAAAAAGAGTTCGCTCAGCGTCTACTTTTTTAAGTGTCTCTGCAATATGAGTCCCATCTACATTGCTTACAAAATAACTTTCTATTCCATTTACCTTATAAGGTCTTAAAGCTTCTGTTACCATAAGGGGTCCCAAATCACTTCCACCAATTCCAATGTTTACAATGTATTTTATTTTTTTGCCCGTAAAGCCTCTCCATTTGCCACTATGTACTGAAGTACAAAAATTTTTCA
>JANLSA010000486.1:0-4089 GCA_031362085.1 Bacteroidota bacterium
CCACGGCTGTTTTGTTCAAATACAGTTTTCCATCCCAGTTCAATAGAGTTGGTTTTTGCAGTCGCATTGAAATCAAGTAATCCAACCGGTAACGGACCATTTTGAGTAATGGTAAAATTTGCATTACTGATGTCAAAGAAAATATTTCCAATAGCCTGTATCATAAACCGCACAGTTGTATTCGTTGGAATATTTGGGATAGTTACCGATTGTGTCCCATCATTTGGTGTACTTGCCAATACGGTAGTTGGATAAGTTAGACCACCATCTGTTGACATTAATATTTTTACATTCGCAGTATTAATAAGTGCACCACTTGTTGAAGCGACATTCCATGTTACGGTTTGTGATGTACTCCCCAGCCAGTTTTGACCACCATTTGGAATAGTTACTGCAAATGCTCCGGTACCGCCTTTTACATCAATTGAAAATGCAGAAGCAAGTGAACAACCCAGATTAGAAGCATCGCCACCACCCGTAGCCACTCCACCACCACCGGCCCTGCTATCACGAACAGTTAATCGGAATTTGACAGTTCTTGTTTGCGATCCATTCGGGTCACTCATCGTTTCACCTTTCAATCCATCATTGGTAGCGGTCGGTGCTGCAGGATAACCTGCGAGTACAACATTAATGTCAGGTATCATTCTTGATCCGGATGTTTTTGGCTCCCGTGATTTAAATAGAGGTTTAGTTAAAGAAGATGCGCCACCATCCCAGGTGTCCTGAGCACCCAGGTCCCATTCTTCCCAGCAATAAGAAAGTGCATCACCATTTGCATCGGTTGCAGTACCCGTTAATATAAACGGAGTAAGTTCGGGAATGGTAACACCATTATTATTCATTGCAGTAATAACGGGAATTGTGTTTCCCGTAGCTATCGTACCATGACACGAAGTTCCGGACCCTGATGTAATAAAATTGCTGATCTCATCAAAACTTACAGTATGAAAGAAAGCATCACTGTTTGGCTGTATATCATCTGCGGCACAAATACCTGCATACGCCATAATCGTAGTACCACTTCCCACTTCATAAGCGGTTCCTGCATTTCTGTTTCCACCACCACAGCTTCCATCCGTACTATTGAACGTATGATTGCCACCAAACTGATGTCCTATTTCATGAGCTACATAATCTATATCGAATGCATCACCTAACGGAACAGAACGACCTGTAACACCCCAAGCTTTGTTGGCAGTACATACTACCCCTAAACCAGCTATACCACCACCACCGGTACTAAATACGTGGCCAATATCATAATTCGCACTTGTGATAACAGCATCTACATTGGTTTGATTTTCGCCAAGCATTGTATTGCCACTGTTATTAGTATATGGGTCGGTTGTGCCATCGAGATAAACAAGTAGGTTATTATTAGCAACCAATATTAACCGTACCGCAAATTCATTTTCATAAACAGCATTAATTCTGTTTACTGATGTTACCATTGCCGCCGTTGTTGCAGGAAGAGTGGGTGCAGAAGGCAAACAAACTGCAACAGCATATTCACCGGTACAAGCCAATGCAAGTCGGTATGTAAACAACTGTGTTCCTCTGCAAGGTCCACCTGCAGTTACTCGTGTAGCTATATTGGGAGTAACGGGTGTACTACAAACAAACGGAGCATCTTTTTTTAAATCTCTGGAGAAATAACTCACATAATATTCGGTATTTCCTTTTGCATACGGATCTATAAAAATATTTCCGGACGGAGATAATATCTGAGCATGAAAACCAGAGTAAGGGTTGTAATCCATTCTTAACGTAGCAAAGGGATCGTCTATACCTTGAGCAGAATACGTTTTTATCTCAGGAAATTTTGCTGCCAGGGTAGGCTCCATAATTGGCGATTCGGAAAAACGAAAGCGTTTTAAATTACCATCGGGCATGGGTAGTGTAATAATATTATCAACTCCGGTAAACGCAAGATCTGTAAATTCTTTTGGCGCAGCATTTAATTTTGTAAGAAGTGTGGGAACCCGCAATTGTTTCAAAACATATTTCTCCGGTTTGATGGTCAGCAATTCATTAGAAATTTTTAGAGATGACTCAGAAACGTTTTGCCAGTTTTGAGCGGAACTATTACAAACAAATAAAATAAAAAAAAACAGCAGTGGGTTGCGAAGCAATGCTTTCATAATTAGTGGATTTTTGTAAGAATAAAAATAGAGTATAAAAATTTGGCTATAAAATTTATTTCATAAAAAAAGGAATCATTGTGGTTGATTCCTTTAATAGTTGTTGACAGATGTTAATTAAATTATTGATTCAGCATCAATGGCATCACCAGCATCAGCAGCTCTTCATTATCTTCTTTATCTGATGGTCTTATTATACCCGCTTTAGTTGGTGTTGATAATTCAATGGTTACTTCTTCACTGTCAGCAGCACTCAGCATTTCTATTAAAAATTTTGCATTGAAAGCAATTATTAAATCTTCACCATCATAACGGCATTTCATTCTTTCATCTCCTTCATTGCTGAAGTCAATATCCTGTCCGGTTAATTCTAACTGGCTTCCTGCAATATTCAATGCTACCTGGTTGGTGCTTTTATTACTGAAAATACTTACACGGCGTAAAGCCCCCTGCAAATCATTTTTATTTACGGTTAATTTATAAGGGTTATCAGTTGGTATCACAACTTTATAATCCGGAAACCGGGCATCAATCAACCGGCAACTCATTTGCACATCGCCATGTTTTACAAAAAGATGGTTGCTGTTATAGCTTAATGTTATTTCATCTTCATTATTTGGCAATGCGGATTTTAATAAGCTTAATGGTTTTTTAGGAACGATAAACGAATCAGCCTTCGGGCATTTTACATCTGTTCTTTTATATTTTACCAACCGATGCGCATCGGTAGCAACCGCCTGCATTCCTTTTTTATCCAGTTCAAAAAATACACCGGTCATAGCCGGACGCAAATCGTCATTACTTACAGCAAACAAAGTTTTGTTGATAGCAGTAACTAATGCAGAAGAAGAACAGGTAAAAGAGGTGGCACCATCAGCCGCGGGTTCTTTTGGAAAATTATCAGGGTTTTCTCCCATCACTTTGTACTTACCATTATCACTGGTTAGTTCGATACCGAAATTTTTATCAATATTAAAAGTGAGGGGTTGATCAGGAATACTTTTTAAACTATCCAATAAAATTTTTGCCGGAATACAAACCTTGCCACTGTCTTTAGCTTCTATTTCCAGTTGTACCCGCATTACTGTTTCCAGGTCAGTGGCAACAACAGTCAGCCTGTTTTTATCCACTTCAAATAAAAAATCTTCTAGTATAGGAAGTACGGTATTGGCATTAATGACTCCTGCAATATGCTGCAGTTGTTTTAGCAGGGCAGAAGATGATACGATGAACTTCATAAATGTTATTGTGTAATTTTAATTGATAGCAGCGAAACTACTGATTTTTAATTTACGTGCAACAGGTTTATCTGCTCTTATTCAGGGCTGGGGAAAGATGTTTGATTTAAGTGAAATTTAAACCCGTTCTAACGTATTTGTTTTGTAAAAATGGGTAAGGAGAAAAAAATTTGATAAAAAAGCAAACTGCCGGGTTCCGTTTTATATCGAAAAACCGCAAGCCCTTTTTTGCTTCTTGTTCTTGCTGTAATTTATATAGATATTCTTTTTTGAAAAACCCCAGAAGGAGGATATAAAAAAAACGACCCCGAATAAACGGAATCGTTTTGATTTATGCTAAAGGGTAAGGCTTAAATCCTGCGCGGGCATCGTGGATGCCTGCGATCACGAACATCTTCACGTCTGTCTCTTACGTCCTCACGGCGGTCACGGACATCTTCTCTGCGATCACGAACGTCTTCCAGGCGATCCAATACGCCACCATTATGTTTGGCGTCTCTTACATCTTCACGTCTGTCTCTCACATCTTCTCTGCGATCACGAATATCTTCACGTCTGTCTCTTACATCTTCTATCCGGTCAGCTGCTTTGCGGCGTTGTTGCGCATCGGCTGAATTGGTAATTGATGCTGCACAAATTATTGATGCGCTTAATAAAAATGTTTTGATGAATTGTTTACTTAACATGTCTTTACGTTTTAGGGTTGT
>JANLSA010000497.1:0-11688 GCA_031362085.1 Bacteroidota bacterium
TGTATTGACAGGCGGCGGCACTACCATTATTGAAATGGCAAGATGTCTTCCCCGAAATTTGAAAGCAACCTTTATTACCGGAAGTATTCCGGCTGTTGTTGAATATTTGAATCATCCCAATATTGAAGTAATAATTATCGGTGATAAAATTTCAAAAAATTCTAAAATAACGGTTGGACAAGATTCTATTAATCATATTAAACAGCTGAAACCCGATTTATGTTTTTTGGGTATCAATGCACTGGATAATATACATGGAGTTACAGACAATGATTGGGATGTAGTGCAGGTAAAAAAAGCAATGATTGAATCTTCTCAAAAAACGATTTGTTTAACGATAGCTGAAAAGATTAATACATTTCAACCATTGCGGGTTTGTGGATTAGATAAAATTGATATTTTGATAACGGATATTGATCCATCTGACACATTATTAGAACCATTTGTGGAATTAGGAATTAAAGTGATATAGAAAAACAAAAAAATCATTTAAATTGAATTTAATATTTCTTATTTAATTAAAACTAAAGCTTATGAGAACGACTTTGCGATTATTCGCTTTGTTACCTATGTTGATTTTCTTCTTGCCAATCTTATCGTTTGCACAGGGAAGAACAATATCAGGTACCATTCTTTCAGAAGATGATAACACTCCGCTGCAAGGTGTTACAGTTACCAACCGAAATACGAACCTGCGTGTACAAACAAATAAAGTTGGCTATTACTCTATAGCTGCAGAAAAAGGCCATATCCTTGTATTTACCTATGTAGGATATACACGTCAGGAGATATCAGTTGGCGATGAAAAATTAATAAGTATAAAATTGAATCCCGGTATTCAGCAGGAAGGAGAAGTCGTCGTAACAGCGTATGGAATAAAAAGAGAAAAGAAAACATTGGGTTCTTCAATTACAGAAGTAAAAGGAGAAGATATAGCTGCTACCCGGCGTGATAATTTTATTAATTCATTAGCGGGTCGGGTACCCGGCGCAAGCATTAATTCAACGAGTGGTGCACCCGGTGCTTCTACATCTATCATTCTTCGGGGTGGTACATCTGTTGGTTTATCTAATCAACCTTTATTTATTATAGATGGTGTGCCATTAGATAATGGTACATTAAATCAGGATCCACAAAGAGATAATTTGCTTACACGTAGTACGGCAAATAGAAGCGATGATTTTATGAATCGGGCAGGTGATCTGAATCCTGAAGACATAGAAAGTCTTGTTGTATTAAAAGGTCCGGAGGCACAGGCATTGTATGGATCGGATGGTGCAAATGGTGCAATTGTAATAACAACTAAAAAAGGAAAGGCAGGAAAAGCAACAGTTACTTATGATAATAGTCTTCGAATAGAACAGTTATACCGCTTTCACCAAACACAAACAGTATATGGTCGCGGAAGAAATGGAGTTTCTAATAATGCTGAAGTGAATGCTATTAATACGGACGCTGCTTTTTCACCTATTTATTTCGGACCAAAGTTCGCTCCGGGAACACCCATATTTGAAAACGTTCAGAATTTTTTTAAGACAGGTGTTACGCAACAACATAATCTGACAGTTGAAGGGGGAAATGAAGGAATGACTTTTCGTTTTAATACGGGTTATACTACACAAGATGGTGTAATACCCAATTCGGGGTTTAAAAGAATTTCATCCAGATTAACCATGTCTGCCAAACTTTCAAAAAAATCAACATTAATTACTACGGTAAATTATATTAATACAAATGTTGACAAAGTTTCAAAGGGTGTTGGTGGATTTTACCTTACTGCGCTAACCTGGCCATTGGATGATGATATGCGTAATTATTTGAACTCAACAGGCAACAGAAAATTATTGTCACCAACTTTTCTTAACAGTGGTACGGCAGGCACAACAACGTATGCACAGGAATTTGATAATCCTTTCTGGGATGTAAATAAAAATAAAGCTCAGGATAAAACCAATCGCTTTTTAGGCAACGTAACTTACAATTATGACCCTGCAAAATGGTTGTCATTTTCAACAATAATCGGTGTGGATAATTATACAACACAGGGTTATCAAACAACGCATCCGCAATCAAGATTTGGATTTGCCGGTAATGGATATTATTCGCAATATGATTTAATATTCAGACAACTTACCGGAAATGTTAGAACTACACTGCGTAAAAATATTGGTTCAATAAGAAACACCTTAACGGTTGGTTTTTATACCGAGGATAACAAAAGAATTGTAAACGCATTTAAAGGCGAACGATTTATTGAACCCGATGTGAATTCAATAAATAATGTAGAACCGTTAACAAAAGACGCTTCAAACCAGGAACAGAATACAAGAAAAGTAAGAGTGTATGGACAATACCAGTTCAATTGGAAAGACATCATTATTCCAACTTTTTCTATGTCCTATGAAGGTACATCTGTGTTGTTATCCCGTATTGTAGATAAAAGCCCCTACTTTACTTTTGGTTCTGGCTCATTGGCATTTAATATTGGAGAAATGCCCGGTGTGAAAGGAAAAATAAAACAGATAGACTTATTAAAATTACGTACCTCCTACTCTACTTCCGGACAAACTGCGGGTTTGCTACCTTATAATATAGATCCACGTTTTCAAGGAGCTACTTCTACGGGTGGAGGATATTTTTATTCATTTACCGGAAATAATTTTGAACTGAAACCACAGTTTACAACCAGTTTTGAATATGGACTTGAAGCTTCATTTTTTAAAAAGAGACTTGGAATAAATGCTACCCGGTATGATAATAAAACAATCGATCAGATATTTTTCCCACGGGTTTCTTATGGTGCAGGGTTTATTCTTAAATATATTAACGGCGGTGATGTTCAAAACAAAGGATATGAAGTACAACTTACCGGTGCGCCTATTCGTAAAAAAGATTGGGGTTGGGACATAACAGTAAATTTTGATATGTTCCGTAACAAAGTATTAAAATTGAATGCAGGCCCAGGTGGTTATTATGATTCTGATACTTGGCTTTATGGTAATCTCCGTTCTCAAACCGGTGTTGGTCGTTCTATTTATGCTTTATATGGAACGGCTTTTGAAAGAAATATTAATGGTCAGTTAATCATTAACCCCGGTACAGGGCTGCCAATTACAACTGCTGCAAGCAGTGCTAATGGATTATTTGTACCAGTCGGTGACCGGGCTCCTGATTTTTCTGTAGGAGTACAAAATACATTTTCGTATAAAGAATTTACATTGAGTTTTAATTTAGATATGCGCCGCGGTGGCGATGTTTGGAATGGAACAGAGTTCGCACTGTATCGAAATGGACTAAGTACTAAAACACTTGACAGAGAAGTTCCCCGTGTAATAGCAGGTGTATTAAATGATGGTTTGCAAAATTCTGCTACACCAACTCCCAATAATATTATAATCACTCCTTATTACAGAAATGATTATTACCAAAGTACAACAGCAACAAATGCTGGAGTAGTAGAAGCCGATTTTATTGAAAAGGATATTAACTGGATTCGCATGAGGGATATAACTTTCAGTTATCGTCTCTCCAGCGGAATGACAAAAAAATTAAGAATGAAAAGTGCCAGTTTCTTTATTACGGCAACTGACCTGTTTATGATTACAAATTATAATGGAGCAGATCCTTCAGTAAATGCAAACAATACCGCTATCGGAGGTATTGGTGGAATCGGAATGGATTATGGAGTTATAGCAGCACCCAGAGGTATCAATACCGGAATTCGTGTATCATTTTAATTTTAAAACATTGAAAAATATTTTTATGAAAAAAATACTTTTAATACTGATAACAGGAAGTTTACTGATATCGTCCTGTAAAAAATATTTAGATATAAACAGTGACCCGGATACTCCTCAACAACCCGATCCTACATCGGTAATGCTGGCAATGTACCCGGCAGCGGCAGATGCCGTTCAATTTGATGGAATGTGGTTGGGTGGTTATTCACAAATGTTTCATGCAAGAACAACAACTGATGCGTTGAATGATTTTGATAAACATGGTTATAACAGTTTTACGGCCGACCGTGCAGCCAGATATTGGAGACAGGCATATTATGGTTTGGGTAAAAATTTAGAGTATTGTATTTCTCAAGGAACAAAAAAAACACAATGGACTGTAGTAGGCGCAGCGCAGGCATTGAAAGTTTATATGTTCTTGAGCACCACAAATATTCATGGTGAAATAATTTGGAATGACGCCTTCAAGGAAGATTCAATTTTCTTTAAATATGACAACCAGGATGCTGTTTATCGCGGACTCGATTCCTTGAGCCGGGTTGCTATTTATAATCTCTCAAGAGGCTCCGAAGTTAATCCTTCTACGCAGCCGCTGAGTCGTGGCGATTATATTTATAATGGCGATGCTGCTAAATGGACAAAATTTGTTTATGGATTGCAAGCCAGGATATATAATGCACTTACCAGCAAGCCGCAGTACATTTCTCAGTATGCAGATAGCGTAATAAAGTTTACGGGCTTGTCTATGTCTTCGGGTGCCGATGATTTTTTAATACCGCATGATGCAAGCAGAAATGCGGATGCAAATATATTTGGAACATTTCGTGATAACCTGGGTACTACCCGTCAAAGCGATTATATCGTAAGATTGTTAGATGGAAGAGTTTTTACCGGTGCATTAACAAATTTTGCAAACCGGGATCCGCGTATCAGCCATATGCTTTCTGCTTCTGCCGATACAACAAATGGTAATGGTGGTTACAGAGGTGCCATCGCTGGTTCAGGAGATTTGAATAATGCGAATGCAAATACAAGAATTCGTGTACCCGTTCTTTGGGGAGATAGTTTAAATGCAAACCCCGGTGCAGCAAATTTTGCTGCAAGACCAGGCAAATATTTATTTCAAAACAAAGCGGTTGTTCCGTTAATGACTTATTCCGAAATTCAATTTATGCGGGCAGAGGCTTATTTACGTAAATCAAATGCTGCAAATGCTTTCACCGCATACCAAAACGGAATCATTGGTCATTTCGATTTTATTAATCGAGGATCTTACCCCCGGTCAAATGTTATTTTATACAACACCGTACCAATTTCTGCAGCACAAAGAGCAACTTATCTTGCCAGTGGAAATGTAAAACAAACTTCTGCAACGCTGACTTTAGGTGATATTTTACAACAAAAATTTATTGCACTCTGGGGTTGGGGTTTTGTTGAGACGTGGGTAGATCAACGAAAAGTACATTATACCGATATTGATCCTGTTACTCCAGCTATTCAAATTTATTCTGGAATGGTTTTACCATCCGTTTTATTTATTGACAATGGTCCTTTATATGTACAAAGAGTAAGGCCCCGTTATAATTCGGAATATGTTTGGAATATTTACCGGCCGGCAATTACAGACCTTTCGACATTTCATGTAATACCATGCTGGTTTAGTCAACCCTAATGAATAATAAAAAAAATAAAACTCTTTATATGAAACAATCAAACCTGTTTTTTTTACTCATCATAACTTCATTCTTTGTTTTGTTTGCTGGCTGCGAAAAAACAAAACTCAGTCAGAAGATTGAAGTAGATCCTGCAGCTAGTGCAAGAGTAAAGTTTGGATATTTTACACCCGTGAGTTCTGTTACCAATGCTGGTGTGCAATTAAAAGTGAATGGAATACGGGTAAGTAATCTTCTTACCTATGCTATTACATTTCCGGGCGGTGGGTTCAATCAAGGAGGGCAAACTTTTGCAGATTACATTAATGTTGATGAAAATGCAACTCTACTACCCGTTACTTTAAAATTATCAATCCCCGCCTTCAATACGAATACCGATTCAGTTACCTTATTTACAGGACCTGTAAATTTGGTATCTAATTCAAAACAAACCGTAATGTTTACGGATACTTTTCCAAATATTCAGGCAACGGTTTTAAAAGATGATACACCAGATCCGGCACCAGGCACTGCTAAGTTTAAATTTTTTAATGGTATTCCCAATGGAGGTAATATTGATTTTTATGTTGTGTCATCAGCCGGAACTTTTCTTGCCGCATCAAATATTCCGTATAAAGGTGTTTCAGGATATTTTGAAACGCCGGTATCGGGTTTAGGTAATATTACATTTAGTCTGGTTCGTGCAGGTATGCCAAATATTGCTGCAAACCTGGTTGGAGGCGGTTCATCTACCAATCATCCTTATAATGCTACCTTACTATTGAATGGTAGAATTTATAATGTAAATGCCAGAGGCTATACTGGTGTTGCTCTTACGGATGCACGCAGACCGCAACCAACGATTACACCGATTAAATAATTTTTGAATCTGAATAAAAAAGCTGCCGGATAAAGGCAGCTTTTTTTGTTAATTTTAGTTTACATTAAAATCATTGTTTGTTTAGTTGCATAATGAAATTTATTAGATATATATTATTTTTCTTATTGATTTGTTTCAGCCTATCAACTTTGGCACAGGTAAATTTTGAAAAACTTTTATTGCGTATTGACTCTGCACTTCTAAAACAATCAGAAAATTTTCCTGAAGAATATATTATAACTGTTACTGATAAAAACGAATACCTGGCTGGCGAAACAATCTGGGCATCTTTTTTTTTAAATAATGGCACTGAGGCTTCCTTTATCAGTAAAACCGTTTATGCAGAATTGGTGAGTAACAATGGGAAAATTCTTGTAAAAAAAATGCTGCCGGTCGAAAATGGATTTGCCAATGCAGATATTTCAATACCGGGCTCCACTCCTTCAGGTGTGTATGTATTAAATGTTTATAGTAACTGGATGAAAAATTTTTCAACTAAAGTTACTCAGCAAAATATAATTATTACTGGCAGTGATTATACGGCAAAACCATTCCAGTATTTGCTAAATGATGAAGCAGTTACTGAAATAATTGTGCAACCAGAAGGCGGTTCTTTTATTCCTGATGTGCAGGCAAATTTTACGGTACGTTTGTCTGGCAAAAACAAATTGCCCGTATCCGATACGTTTACAATTACTGAAGATGGAAAAAATATTGCCGCAGGAAGAACAATACATGGTCTGGCTACTGTGAATTTAGTTTTTTCGACGACTAAAAATTATATAATTCAATGCGGTGTTTTTTTACAAAAAATCAGTTTCAATACATTTACAGGAGTACATCTTCAGGCAAACACATCCGGGAAATCAAAGTTTTTTATTTCTATAGATAAATCCACAGGTAATTCATCCGACAAATTTTTACTGATCGGCCTTCGGCATCATACGATCTGTTATCAATCCGAATTTAGTTTTTCGGACGGGGCAACTACTGCAGCTATTACCCGTGCTAAATTGCCAACCGGTGTCATTGATTTTTATTTATTTGATGAAATTGAAAACATCGTTGCATTCAGAAGGGTTTATAACAATTCAAGTCCTTCAAATTTAATAACAAATAAATTTTCTGATAATAAGAATCAGGTTTCCTATAGCAGCTCCATTGTAAATGGAACAGTAACAGTAACGGCTGTCAATACTTCTGCCATCAGTACATTACCTTCAGATAATTTTAACTTGATTCAAACTGAAAAACATCTGCAACATGAACAGGCATATCAATTCAAATATCCCGCTTTGGAATCTTCTTTAACTGCAATTGATCAATTGCTTAGTATGCAAACTACTTCATTGCTTGGCAAAAAATTTAATTTAAGTAATATTCCTTTAAAATTTATGGCAGAATCGGGTATAACTGTAAAGGGGAAAGTAGCACCTTATGCTGGCAGCGGTACCGATAAAGGCTATCATGTGGAAATGTTTGTACGTGGCGAAGATTCAACAAGAATCGTTTCAAGAGCTAATGCTTTATCTAGTGGGGAGTTTTCTGTTATGGATCTGGCATATAAAAAACAAGCAACCATTTTTTTTCAGGGGCATAATCCTAAAAATAATAATGAGTTGTTGAAAGTAGAATTATATCCATCTTATTTTGACACATTAAAAACAAGTTCATTTTTACCAACTACAAATTTCAGAAAAGAATATATTAATAAGAATGTAAGTCCCTTACTTGCAAAAAAAATAGATAGTCTTCAGTTTTTAGATTCGCAATATAAAGTATTGCAGGAGGTTGTGGTAACAGGTAAAAGAAAATCGAAAACAGATTCATTGCGGCAAGATTATCTTTCTGCAATTTTTGATGATGGAAATGCGCAAACAATTATACCAGATGGAATGCACTACGCCAGCATCTGGCATTACCTGCGCAATAGTGTTCCCGGATTAAATATTATTGGTGATTTAATAAATCCGGATGAAGTAAATTTTAACCGGTATGTTTTATCACCCCGTGTAAATAATACCGGTGAAGATGTGGAAATGGATAATCCCGATGGCATTTATTTTTTTCTGAATGAAATACAAGTACAGTTGAGTGTAATTTCATCACTTAATCTGGAAGATATTTCTTTAATTACGGTTTCCAAACAACCAGCTCCGGCACTGGGAGCCTATAATGGATACATTTCTATTTATACTAAAAAAGGGATTTCTAATACAACAGGTTTACAAAAAAACTTTTCCTCGGTTAAACGGGAGGGTTATTCAATTGTCAGGAATAGTTTTATTGCAGAAGATTGGAGACCCATTTCCACATCTACGATTGTAATGAAAATAATAGAGAAAACCAGCAAACCAATTTTATTAAAATTATCTCCGGGTCAGGTGTATAAAATAATTATTGCAGGTCGGGATGAAAAAGGCAATTTTATTCTGGAAGAAAAAATTATTCAGTAGTCATTTACCCAAAAAATAAATAAGCCATTCCGATTGCAGTGATTACACCGACCAAATCTGCCAATAGCATTGCACCGATTGAATACCGGGTATTCTTCACTCCTACTGCTCCAAAATAGACTGCCACTACATAAAAAGTTGTATCAGCGCAGCCTTGAAGTATTGAAGATAATCTTCCAGCAAAAGAATCGGCACCAAATGTACTCATGGTATCCACCATCATGCCTCTTGCACCACTGCCACTAAATGGACGAACTAACGCTGTTGGCAATCCATCTACAAATCTTGTATCAGCGCCGGTAGCAACAAACAAATTTTTTATACCGTCAATGATATATTCAAATGTGCCACTGGTACGTAGCATACTTATAGCAACCAACATTCCAACTAAAAACGGGATGATGCGTATTGCAGTATCAAATCCACCTTTTGCGCCATCTATAAAAGCATCAAACACATTTATTTTTTTATAAATACCACCGAGTACGATTGCTACTAAAATCAGAAGAAGTAAACCATTCCCAAATGTACCTGAAAAATTTTCGAGGTCTTCTTTGTTAAGTCTGACTAGCAATAAAACAAAAGCAGATATTAAGATGGAAATACTTCCAATCCATGCAAGAATTACGGGTTGTAATAAATTTATCCTTTGTTTAATTGATACGATAATCATAGCGGCAACTGTTGCTGCAAATGTTACTATCATACAAGGAACAAAAATATCTGTAGCATTTTTTGCGCCAGCACCAGCCCGGATAGCAATTACACTAACCGGAATCAACGTTAATCCGGATGCATGCAGACATAAAAACATTATTTGTGAATTAGAGGCTCGTGTTTTATCAGGATTAATTTCTTGTAAACTTTCCATTGCTTTTATTCCAAATGGCGTAGCCGCATTATCCAGGCCTAATAAATTTGCAGAAAAATTCATCATCATATGCCCGGTAGCAGGATGGCCCTTTGGTACATCGGGAAATAATTTAGAAAAAAATGGACCGATTACTCTTGATAATAAATTGATACCGCCAGCTTTTTCTGCAATGCTCATAAAGCCCATGAATAATGCCATGATTCCAATGAGTCCAATACAAATATTTACAGCATCCTTACAAGTTTCAATTACGCCATTGGCAGTTTGTGTTTTTGAAGTAATGATGAATTCACCATCTTTTTTATAAATCAATTTTCCTTCTTTCACCCGCTTCATTGTATCGAATGCTTTTATCAAGTCAGGTCTTGCAGAAATTAAACTTTGCTGATGTACCTGAACCGTATCCCCGCTTTTACCAATTATCATGCTGCTGAAAATTTGTTTCTCGCCAAACCTGCCAATAAACTTGATTGCCGCAACTGAAATTGCAATGATGATAAACGCCGACCAGATTCTGCTTAAAGCCATAAATTGTTATTAGGATTTGAAGATAAACTTTTTACTTCTCCATTTTCGATATTTGAGATTCTATTAATAATGCTTACCTAAAGACACCACCCCAACGACCGGAATTTTTATATACTGTACTTTAAACAACAGCAAGAAAATAGCCATCAACTATTTAGTTGAATTCAGAAAAGTGTTACCAAACTTCATTCAAGCCTTCATTGAGGGCATCATTGTATTTTTTCAAATCAAAAGAAAACAAATAGGGTGCTTTATGCGGCACACCTTTTTTGGTTTCTGTTAAACGCTTTACAATCTGGTAACCCAGGATTTTTCGTTGAAAATTTCTTCTGTCTAATTTTTTGTCAAGAATAGTTTCGTATAATTTCTGAAGCTCCGGCATGGTAAATTTTTCCGGCAATAAATTATAGCCTATTGGCTGATTGTGTAATTGCATACGCAATGTTGCTAGGGCTTTATCAAGAATTTTCCGGTGGTCAAGTATCAATGCAGGCATCTTATGAATATCCCACCATATGCACTTTTCGTGTAAAGTATCGGATGAGGGGTTTACTTTAGAAAACTCCACCAATGCAAAGTATCCAATAGAAACAAACCGTTGCAATATCCAAAGGTCTTCATTTACATCTATTCCATCTTTTTTAAGGTCCTGCAAGTGAAATTCTTTTTGCGAACGCCCGGGTTCGCCAAAAACATAAAATTGCTGTAGAAAAATTTCTTTTAAACCTGTTCTTTCACTCAACACCCTGTAGGCAGAGGCATCAGTTGGTTCTTCCTTACCAATAAATCCTCCTGGGAGTGCCCACATATCCCGGTGACGGTGTTTAAGCAATAAAACTTTTAACTGGTTTTCATGAAACCCAAAAATTACACAGTCGACTGACACGGCCGGAAGTAAATTATGCTCCCCGGCAGTTAGTAACCCGCCAATAAATTCATTCTTTTTCATATAAAACCTCGAAACTAAATTATTCACAATTTCAAAAATTTATTTTTTTTTGGTAAATCTAAGAAATTATCTACATTGTGTCGTAATGACGCAATGAAAAAATTCTTTTTTAAAACGATTTGCATGAAATTGCTTGCTTACATATTCAACACTTCCAGGTTTAATTACCATTATTTATTTATTGTTTTATGTAGTCCAGCAAACACTACTTCCATCTTTTTTGTTATTGAGAGAAAAGGGATAATGAAAAGATGCGATAGTGAGAATTGACAAATGAGAAAAAGAACGAATTGTGCAGTAATTATTTCCAATAGCCGTTCCCTTTAAAAAGCAGAATCTACCGTGTAATTTTTTTTGTAAAGACAGTTGGCTGTTGTACAAAATATCTACCCGGTAAAAAAAAAGAAACTAACTGTAAGTAACAGTATAGCTATAATAAGGTCTAACAAATAAAATATATAATTTATGAGAAAGTCTGTTTTTGCTTTTGTTTTTTTCTTATTTACAACAGCAATATCTGCACAAGTAAACAAGGTTAATGTAAAAGATGGCACCGATGGTATGAAACTGTCTGTGAATGGCAACGATTTCTTCATTAACGGGATAAAC
>JANLSA010000575.1:0-3862 GCA_031362085.1 Bacteroidota bacterium
GGTATTCCTTTCGATCCGGAAGGTTTAATGAGCACAATTCCTGCTATCGTTCAGGTAATATTGGGTTATTTAGTTGGAGATTATATTCAGAAAAAAAGTAAGACTCCTGTTAACCAAAATTCTGATTTGGAAAAATCAGAAGTCCGTTTTACAGGACCGTATCAAATGCTGACAGGTTTGTTTGTTATTGGCATTGCTTTTTTAGTTACCGGCTACTGTTGGAATTTGGTTTTTCCAATTAATAAAAAAATATGGACGAGTTCTTATGCAGTTTTCACTACCGGTCTTGCAATACTTGTTATTGGTGTAATGATATTTATGATTGAGATTAACAATATCAAAGGTTGGCTGAGCAGGTTCTTTGATGTATTTGGGAAAAATGCATTGTTTGTTTTTGCATTAAGTGCTTTTTTACCAAAAGGTCTTGGGTTAATAAAATTAGAGGATGGAGTAACCCCCTGGAATTTTTTATATAAAAAATTATTTATTCATATTCTACCTGACAAACCCGAAGTAGGATCATTATTATTTGCTTTAACAGTTATTACTTTTATGTGGATTATTTGCTACTGGATGGATAAGAAAAAAATCTATATAAAAGTGTGATGAGTTGAACTGTGAACCTGCCGGCCGGCGGGCAGGTTGTCAATGTCGAATGAGAAGATAAATCTATCTTGAAGATTCAATACAGATATCTGGATTCGTTAATTTTTCCCTATCAATTGTTGTGATGTAGTAGTTGACAATTCAACTTTTTGATCATGTTTCACTTCTTCAAATAATACATCAACTCGCAACGCTTTTAAACCAACCACCCCCTGCAATTCTTCCAGATCATGATGTTCTGTTCCGGGTTTTAAAAGATTTTGATTTTGCAAAAATTCAATATACTCCATATACTCTTCGGCTTCTTTTGCTGTAGAGTAAACAATTGCAATTTTCCCAGGCTGAGTTAATCTTTCGTTTGTATCTTTTATTCTTACTTTATCGATTCTTTTTTTCACTATCTCGTAACGTACATTATAGGCGCCATCTACATCAAATTTCCGTTCTGCCGTACGAAAACTTATTGTCAGTGATTGTGCATGTGAAAGAATTAATTGTGTTGTTTGCAACGGATGGCTGAGTTGTGATTCTAATTTATGCGTAAGTCTTGCTGCTTTTATCATCATACTCAGTTGCCACATTTTTAAATTGCGCAGGTATATCTCATCAAATTTTTTTCTGGGCGTAATGGATTGACCCATATAAATATTAAAATCGACACCATCGGTAACATATCTTTCAAAATAGTGAGGATAAACTTTTTGGGCCGCAGCTTCTTCTTTATCTATAAAGCGGGCAAGTGTATCATTGATTTTTGAAATACTGTTTTCATAATCTTTGCGATGATGATAAATAACCCCCAGTTGCGGATCTAGAACTGCAAAATAATTTTCCACTTCCTTACTGATAGCATGATGCGTATTATGCAAATGATTAAAGATTGAACGAACCTGATTATCTAAAAACTCACGGATGGAAGATTCTTCATCACTTAATAAAACATCGGAAGCGGATGCGATGAATTTATCTAATTTAAATTCAATTTCCTGCAATAAAGGAAATGGTGCGTCTGCCTGTGCTTTTACAATAACATTACGTGCCATCTGCAGCTGCTCAACCAGGTCCAGTTGAATAGAATGTGACCGTTCAGTAGATGAATTCCGGATATCAATAGCACCATATACCGGAAAAACATCGGCAAATGCAAGTCTTTCCATTTTTACATCTTCATGTTGCTGTTGTTTTACTATATAGTTTAATGCAGCTTCCGTAAACCGCCATTCAACTGCCGGTTGTATGGCGGTGAACTGTTCTTTCACAACCTTGTCTATCTGATTATCGAGACCATCTGCACTTTTTTCCAATGCGAGAGTAAATAAAGGTATTGCAGCTTCAATTTTATTGATATGCGTATGTTTTAGCTTCCCGGGTATATCAGAAGTTATTTCAAGTATCCCTATCAACTCATTATTTTGCTTTAGAGGGCAAATTATTAAACTCCGAATTCCATCGGTATAATAATATTGTAAATATTCAACTTCAGTTAAATTTTTTTCATCCAGGCTTTCAAATACAACCGGCTTACTATTATTTCTGAAGAGCAATTTGCAGCAATCGCTTATTTCATCTTTATCCGTTATCGACTGAAAGTGTTTAAATAAAAGACTATTGCTGTTATGCAAATCAGAATAAACATAATGACCATTCACTCTGAAAAAAGGAGTGACCCCGATTTTTAAATCTTTTAACCCGATTAAACTCTGAACATGATCTTCCAGTTCTTTATAAACCACCGCATCGGAAAATGCATTGATATGCAGTAAACTGTTTTTAATTCTCGATATCACCTCTGTTTCTGTTACGTCATTTACTCTTACAATGGTGATTCCTTCAAACACAAATTTATCAAGTGGTACATAATGCATCAGTTCTTCTACCGAAAAAACAGTTTTTGTATCACGGCATACAATTTCTTCCGGTAATGCAGGCATTTCAGCTGTGGGTTTTACATCAATAAACCGTGCATCTAATTTCAATTCAAGAAATTTTAAAAGACCTGTATGTGGATCCGTGTATGGATACACAGAACTTGTAAGCTCCTGTGACGGATAGCCACAATATTTTTTTAAAATCATATGAGCGGCAAAATACAATTTCTCCTTATTCAGGTTTTCACCGATCTCATCATTTGGAATACTTATTTCTTCACTACCATGTTTTAAAAATAATAACTGAAACAACCGGGAATAATAAACAGTGTGAAAGGTAAACGGCAAAGCAACTGCATGAATGTTTTCATTACCAGAAGAGGTTGGCGGAAATATTGTAGCAAGTATTTGTTGAATTAATTCTGTATGAGGTTTTAATACCTTCAGATCGGAAATAGGTTCAAGCAACTGAGGATGTAATTCAATTTCTTCTATCAAATGACCATATAGCTTTTTAAGACCGGGATTACCATCCGTAATATTTTTTTTCAGCATTTCAGTAAGTGGTCTGAAAGAAAGTTTGCTATTAATTAATATTGCAGATAAATTTTGTTCCATATTAGTTTTGATTCGGTTCTCTTACCAGGCAGGATAGAATGCTAAGTTCGGCTATTCATGTAAAGGTATAGAATATAGTTTTTGAATTAAAGTTTCGTAGCCTTCAATTGCAAAAATTTTCGCATGTAAAAAATAAATTTCCCGGTATAAGCTAAAAGGATTGACTTATACTTTTTTATAAAAACTACAGATCTCTTTCAGTCCACATAAATCGCATTTGGGATTTCGTGCAAGACAAATATACCTGCCATGCAAAATGAGCCAGTGATGGGCTTTATGTATCAGAATTTCAGGAAAATTTTTTATCAATTCTTTTTCTACAGCCAACGGTGTGATTGCTGATTTACTTACAAGATTCAATCGTTTACTTACTCTGTACACATGCGTATCTACAGCCATATTGGGTTGCTTATCCACTACAGATGTTATTACGTTGGCTGTTTTTCTTCCTACCCCGGGCAGTAACATCAACTCGTCTACGGTCATTGGAATTTCCCCATCAAAATCTTGCACCACTTTTTTTGCCATTCCAATCAGGTGTTTTGTCTTGTTATTAGGATATGAAATACTTTTTATAAATGGAAACAGCTCATCAAAATTTGTATTACTCATCGATTCCACATCCGGAAATTTTTTGAAAATGGCCGGCGTAGTTATATTCACTCTTTTATCGGTGCATTGTGCAGAAAGTATCACGGAAACTAATAATTGATACGTACTGTCGTAAATTAATTCTGTTTCTGCTTCGGGAGCATGCTTTTCAAAATAAT
>JANLSA010000005.1:0-2025 GCA_031362085.1 Bacteroidota bacterium
TTTTTTACTTCTTCGTTCTCATAAATTGAGCCAATACAAGACATGATATCATTAAAAACGTCTTCGTACTTATTCTTGTCTGCAAAATTTGGATCTAATTGTTTATACAAAGCGTCAACCTTTTTAATTGAATGATCTTTAATCCCATCATGAAGGACTGCAATTAGTTCGGAAACTAATTCCGCATCGTTCATTCTTGCAATATTGGCATTTGTAAAAATTTTATATCCTGTCCAAAATTCATAATATTTTGAAGAAAGATCATAAACAAGTGACTTGAATTCTCCTGCATATGTTGCATTCCTTTTCTCTTGTCTATTTAATGGCAAACTATATGAATTTATTCTAGAAAATATGGATATAATATCTGATTCTTCAGCCCCGCGAATATTTAGGAACTGAATTTCGTAGTCTAAAATCTGTTGTTGGGTTTCAAAAGGTAATTCAGAAAAAATATATCCTATAAATTCTTCATCAGATAAATTTTTAGATAGTTTCCATTGACTCTCTTTAGTTATAAACTCCAATATGGTGGTGATACGTTGTTGTCCATCAATTATTTCCCTTTTTCGTTCCTTTTTTTCATTAACAAATTCTCGGACATAAATTGGTGGTATGGGATAGCTATTCATAATACTATCTAACAGGCCTGTTTTGGCCATTAGAGGCCATTGCGTTCTTCGTCTTTGAAATTTCGGCTGGAGGGTAAGTTCCTTATTGTCAAAAAGTCGTTTTATATCTTCTATACTATAACTTCTGAAAGATATTTGAATTTTTTGCATGCTGTATTTGGAATTTATTATCTATAAAGTTACATGGATTCAGTTTGAATTAATTAATCGTAGGCAACACTTAAATTTGAAATACTATTTATCCGATCTCCAAAGTAACCAATGTGTTTGCCAAATATTAGGCTTTCGCTATGTAATGTCGTAAATGAATTAAACTTAGCCAATACCACTTTAGGAGTAATCCTGCCGAGTAACAAACAGAACGCACAAGAGTGCGACGCAACGGAAGCCAAATAGTAGCAATACTGCCAGGTACATAATAATTCTTACTCTCTTATTACAAACACCCGTTAGAATTGTGAATTACTGGGGAAAATACCCTACTGCACAGGTAGGTTAGAGTTTGTGTTTTTCGTATCTTCGGCCAAGTTGCCTGCCAGCAATTTCCAAGCATTTAAATTTTATTTTTTTAATTATTTATTTCCATTACAACGATGGCAAGCAACAAAGGTCTGTACGACTCCCGGTTTGAACACGATGCCTGTGGTATCGGTTTCGTAGCAAGCATTAAAGGCAATAAAAGCCACCAGAATATTTCGGATGCACTTACTGTACTCGAAAACATGGAGCACCGCGGTGCCTGCGGCTGCGAAGTAAATACCGGTGATGGCGCCGGCATCATGATTCAAACCCCGCATGAATTCTTTTTTGATGAATGCATAAAACTGGGTGTACACCTGCCTGCCTATGGTAAATATGCCGTGGGTGTTTTATTTTTTCCAAAAGAAATACGCCTGCGGGAAGAGTGTCGAGATATTTTTAACCGCTCGGTAGAAAAGCTCGGTATGGAAGTGCTGGCTTACCGCAAAGTACCCGTGAACCCGGATGGCATTGGCGCCACTGCGCTCAGCGTGGAGCCGGAGATAGAGCAGGTATTTATTGCCTGCCCCGATCATATCACCAACCCCGGTGAATTTGAACGCAAATTATTTGTACTGAAAAAATATGCTACGCATACTATTTTAAATACGGTGAAAAAAGATGCGATTGGTTTTTACATCGCATCACTCTCGTACAAAACAGTTGTGTACAAAGGACAGCTCACCAGTATGCAGCTCCGTCAATATTATCCTGACCTCAGCAATAAAAGAGTGGTGAGTGCATTTGGTTTAATACACAGCCGTTTTGCCACCAATACATTTCCGAGCTGGCGGCTGGCGCAGCCTTTCCGCTATATAGCACACAATGGTGAAATCAATACACTGCAGGGAAACCTGAACTGGCTGCGTACCAG
>JANLSA010000007.1:0-12437 GCA_031362085.1 Bacteroidota bacterium
AGTATATTATTGATTGTGTAAGATAAGGTCAATCCATTTTTCCCCTTCATTTATAACTTGTTTTACCAACCCGATTCTAACTGCTTTATAGAAGTTTCTGCTACCGGAAATCAATTATTTTTTATTCGCGGCGGCTGGAAACATAAAAATGATTATCTTAAAGCATTATACATTTTAATACGTGAGTAAGTAAATATTGAGTAATGGGAACGACTACAGCAAAAAAAAAGGTTGCCGCTAAAACGGATAAACCGGTAATAAAGAAAACGAACGGGGCAAAACCCGTTGCTTTATCAAAAAAAACAGACCTGCATAAAGCATTGCAGGAATATTTTGGTTTTAATAAATTTATAGGCACACAGGAAAAAGTAATTGAGTCGTTGCTTGCCGGGCACGATACCTTTGTTATAATGCCTACCGGTGGTGGCAAAAGCTTATGCTATCAGCTACCCGCTATGATTTGTGAAGGTGTGGCAATTATTGTATCCCCTTTAATTGCATTGATGAAAAACCAGGTGGACCTGGTGCGCAGTTACAGCAGCAAAGACAATGTGGCGCATTTTCTAAACTCCACACTTACCAAAAAAGAAATAAAGGAAGTACATGATGATTTGCTAAATGGCAATACCAAATTATTGTATGTAGCACCCGAAACACTTACCAAAGCAGATAATCTTGTATTTTTTTCAGACCTTAAAATTTCATTCTTTGCTGTTGATGAAGCGCATTGTATTTCTGAGTGGGGTCATGATTTTCGTCCGGAATACAGAAGGCTCCGGGAAATGATGATTCAGATAAACCCGGAAATTCCGGTAATTGCATTAACGGCAACAGCCACGCCGAAAGTGCAAAGCGATATTGTAAAAAACCTGGATTTACAAAAACCCAATATTTTTATTTCCTCTTTCAACCGCTCCAATCTTTATTATGAAATTTTACCGAAAATAAAAAAAGCACAAACTGATGAAAACATTGTACGCTTTATAAAGAGTATGGGTACTAAAAGCGGGATTATATATGCACTTAACCGAAAAACAACTGAAGATCTTGCTGGAATTTTAATGGCGAATGGAATCAAAGCCGTAGCTTATCACGCAGGATTTGAAGGAAAACTAAGAACAGAAAAACAGGACCAATTTTTAAACGAAGACGTACAGGTTATTTGTGCTACGATCGCTTTTGGAATGGGAATCGATAAACCCGATATCCGTTTTGTGATACATTATAATATACCCAAGTCTATCGAAAATTATTATCAGGAAACCGGCCGTGCTGGACGTGATGGACTGGAAGGCAAATGCATTCTTCACTACTCGCATAAAGACGTGCATAAACTGGAACACCTGATGCGGGACAAACCACTCAGCGAACGTGAAGTGGTTACGCAACTAATAAATGAAACCGTATCCTTTGCAGAAAGTGGTGTATGCCGCAGAAAAATCTTGTTGCGTTATTTTGGTGAAGAATATACAAAAGAAAATTGCGGGTACTGCGATAACTGTAAACACCCGAAAGAAAAAATAGAAGCAAAAGATCAGGTAGTGCTGATGTTGAAAGCAATAAAAGCATTGGATGAGCGATTTGCAACTGACTATGTCGTGAATATTGTAATTGGCAAACTCACACCACAAATACAAATGTACCGTCATGATGTGCTCAAAGAATTTGCCTCTGGCAATGATCAAACACCCCATTTCTGGAACTCATTAATCCGGCAATTGTTACTGGAAGGAATGCTGATAAAAGATATTGAACAATATGGTGTGTTGAAATTTACAAAACGTGGCGAAGATTTTTTGAAGAAGCCAAAATCATTCAAAGTTGTTTTAAACTTTTTGTACGAAGAAGCAAATGCTGATGATGAAGAGCCTGCTGAAGTAACCGCCGGAGCTGCACTCGATGATCAACTTTTTAAAATGCTGATGGAGCTGCGTCAAAAAGAGTCAAAGAAAAAAAACCTGCCGCCGTTTGTTATCTTTTTAGAAAACTCGTTACAGGATATGGCAACTCTTTATCCCAGAAATATTACTGAACTGGAAAAATGTCAGGGTGTAAGTAAAGGAAAAGCATTGCGCTATGGCAAACCCTTTGTGGATATCATTGCTCAATATGTAGAAGAAAATAATATTGAACGGCCCGATGATTTTGTAATGAAAAGTGTAATGAATAAAAGCGGTTTGAAAGTTTTTATCATTCAACAGATTGATAAGAAAATGCCGTTGGAAAATATTGCCAAGAATAAAGACATGAAAGTGGATGAATTGCTGGAGGAAATGGAAACAATAGCGGCTAGCGGTACCAAACTTAATCTGAATTATGCTATTGAACAAATGCTGGACGAATATGACCAGGAAGAAATAATGGAGTATTTCAAACATTGCGAAACATCGTCTCTGCAGGTAGCACAGGATGAAATGGCAGAACATAATTTTACCTGGGAGCAATTAAAAATTATGCGGATAAAATTTTTGAGTGAATACGGTATGTAGGGAAGAAAAATATAAAAACTAAATAACAAGAAACAAAAAGCGTTAATACTTTTGTTGTTTTGACCCGGCAAAAAATTAATTAGCGTTTTTAAATAATACGAAGTGATAAACAGAAAAGAGGCTCCTCCCATAGTAGATGCTGTAGATTTTAAACTTTCATTAAAGCCATACGAAAAATTTGTTTTAAAAAACGGAGTGGAAGTGTATGCTGTAAATGCAGGTGCTGAAGAAGTGCTGAGTTTGGAATGGGTGTATAATGCCGGTAATTGTTACGAAGAAAAAAACCTGGTTGCTGCATCTGCAAATTTTTTACTGCGCAATGGCACTTCAGGCAAAACAGCCTTTCAGCTCAATGAACATTTTGAATATTACGGGTCGTATCTGAACCGTGCCTGTCATCATGAAACAGCAACTATTTCATTACATACTTTAACCAAACATGTAAAAGAATTATTACCTGTAGTACGGGAAATGATTACAGATTCAATACTACCCGAAGAAGAATTAAGTACGTATAAGCAAAACCAAAAACAAAGATTAAAAGTAAGTTTAAAAAAATCTGATTTTATTGCTGGCAGGGAAATAGACGTTTGTCTTTATGGAAAAGACCACCCCTATGGCAAATATTCAAGCCTTGAAGAATATGAAGCCCTGCAGCGGGATGAGTTGATGAGTTTTTATAACCGGTTTTATAAAAATGGGAAATTTATAATTTTTGCTGCTGGCAAATTGCCGGCTAACCTGGAGCAATTATTAAACGATCAGTTTGGCGATTTGCCGGTAGGCAATATTTCTCTTGTACCAAACAAAATAATACCTGCAAAAGAAAAAAAATACAGAATATCCAATGACACAGCTGGCGTGCAGGGTTCTATCCGCATTGCAAGAGAATTTCCGAACCGGCATCATCCCGATTTTTTAAAAGCACAGATATTAAATACACTCTTCGGGGGTTTTTTTGGATCAAGGCTGATGAGTAATATCAGAGAGGATAAAGGATATACCTATGGAATTCATAGTTATGTTCAAAACCATATACAATCTACAGCATGGATGATAAGTACCGAAGCCGGTAAAGACGTTTGCGAAGCAACCATTGCAGAAGTGTATAAAGAAATGAATTTACTTAAAACAGTATTGGTTGAAGATGATGACCTGAAATTGGTACAGAACTATATGATGGGTTCTATTCTTGGTGACCTGGACGGGCCTTTTCAAATTATTGCCCGATGGAAAAATTATATTTTAAATGGGCTTGATGAAAGCTTCTTTTACAATGCCATCAATACAATAAAAGATATTACGGCAACCGATATACAACAGCTTGCACAAAAATATCTGAACCCGGAAGAGTTTTATGAAATGGTAGTTATCTGATTTTTTTTAACACAGCGTTTATCAGTTATAGAGTAACACGGAGATAATTAAAAATTTTATTACTTAAAACTCCGTGTAACTCCAATTCTCTGTTTCCTTGCCTGCCGGCAGGCGGGTCTGTGTTGAAAAGCATAAATTCGCAGCATGCATTTTGAACAAAAAGATTTATCCAACGAACAACTAATACATTTTTACCGTTCGCTGCTATGGCCGCGGATGATTGAAGATAAAATGTTGGTATTACTTCGTCAGGGAAAAATTTCAAAATGGTTTAGTGGTATTGGGCAGGAAGCAATTTCTGTCGGGGCAACATTGGCATTGAATGCTGATGAATGGATAATGCCCTTACACAGAAATCTGGGTGTGTTTACTTCCCGCAATATGCCCTTAAGCAAATTATTTATGCAATGGCAGGGTGCAAAAGAAGGATATAGTAAAGGAAGAGAAAGAAGTTTTCATTTCGGAAATAAAGAACATCATATCTGCGGGATGATTTCACATCTCGGACCCCAATTAGCGATTGCAGATGGAATTGCATTGGCTTATAAACTTCGTAAAGAAGCTAAAGTTTCTCTTGCATTTACCGGTGATGGCGGAACCAGTGAAGGCGATTTTCATGAGGCATTAAATGTAGCAGCTGTTTGGGATTTACCTGTAATATTTGTTATAGAAAATAATGGGTATGGTTTATCTACTCCGGTAAATGAACAGTACCGTTGCATAAGTTTAGTGGACAAAGCAAAAGGATATGGAATGGAAGGTGTAGTGATTGATGGTAATAATATTTTGAATGTATATGACACCATCAGGGGGGTAAAAGATTATTGCATAAAAAATCAAAAGCCTTATTTAATTGAGTGCATGACCTTTCGGATGCGGGGGCATGAGGAAGCAAGCGGAACTAAATATGTACCGCCAGATTTATTTAAAATATGGGACTTAAAAGATCCCATTAAAAATTATGAACGTTTCTTAATTGAAATGGGTGTGATAAACGAAATGAAAGTAGCGGATATAAGAAATGAATTTAAAAATAAAATTGAAAGTGAATTAAAAATTGGATTTGATACAAAGCCGGTAATTGCAGATACAGAGGAAGAGATGGAAGATGTGTATGCTGCCCCCTCAAACTCCCCCGCAAGGGGAGCTTCCATAGCACAGCCCCAGCTTATCGACAATTCAAAAATAAATAGTGAAATTCATTTATCAGGTTTGAGCGATGCTAAATCCCCTCTTCGGGGGGTGGGGGGGCTTCGTTTAATCGATGCAATCAAAGAAGGCCTGCATCAAAGTATGCAACATCATCCCAACTTAATATTGATGGGGCAAGACATAGCAGAGTATGGAGGTGCATTTAAAATTACAGAAGGCTTTGTAAATGATTTTGGTAAAGAACGGGTAAGAAATACACCACTCTGCGAAAGTGCAATTGTTGGTGCTGCACTTGGCTTATCACTAGAAGGATTTAAAAGTGTAATGGAAATGCAGTTTGCCGATTTTGTTACAGTAGGTTTTAACCAGATTGTAAATAATCTTGCAAAAATAAATTACCGCTGGGGGCAACATGCCGATGTGGTAATACGAATGCCAACAGGTGGCGGAGTTGGAGCTGGTCCTTTCCATTCACAAAGCAATGAGGCATGGTTTACAAAAGTGCCGGGCTTAAAAGTAGTTTACCCCAGTACACCGATGGATGCAAAAGGATTAATGATTGCATCTATTAATGACCCTAACCCGGTTATGTATTTTGAACATAAGGCACTGTATCGTTCTGTAAGTGGACAAGTGCCTGATGAATATTATGAAATAGAAATTGGTAAAGCAAGACATGTAAGAGATGGTGACGAAGTTTCTATTATTACTTACGGCGCAGGTGTGCATTGGGCAGAAGATTATGCAGCCGAGCATCCTGAAATATCAATTGATATTTTAGATTTAAGAACATTAGCACCACTTGATTATTTTGCCATACGTGCAGCAGTGCAAAGAACAGGAAGAGTTTTAATTTTACATGAAGACAGTTTGATTGGCGGCATCGGTGGAGAGATTGCCGCATGGATTGCAGAAAATTGTTTTTCCATACTTGATGCCCCGGTAATGCGTTGTGCAAGTTTAGATACTCCCATTCCATTTAATATTGAGTTGGAGAAAAACTTTATGGCGAAAGGGAAATTGGATGAAACGATTCAAAAATTATTGAGTTTTTAAAAACCCCGCATCTATAAAGCAAAACACCCTCTGAAAAAATCAGAAGGTGTTTTTTATTTTTCATAAAGGTTCATCAGTTTATCCGCATATCCCGCATACCACGTTCCATCATCCTTGGCATATTTGGCATACCGCCTTGCTGTCCGCCACCCATTTTGTTCAGGTTAAATAAAAAGCTAACCATAAAATAGCGTTTCAATACCAGGCTTCTTGTGTCTTGTATATAGTTATCGCCGGTAGTACGTGTTATACTTTGATTCTGATCGAGTATATCGTTCACCGAAAACTTCAACTCCCCGTTTTTCTTTTTAAATAATTGTTTGCTTAAGCTGGCTTTCCATAAAGGAACACTGATGTTGTATCCATCTTCACGGCCTGAGTTGATATAATAATCAAACTCGGTAGATAGAATAAAATT
Source organism: Bacteroidota bacterium (assembly GCA_031362085.1). Lineage (GTDB taxonomy): Bacteria > Bacteroidota > Bacteroidia > Chitinophagales > Chitinophagaceae > VBAR01. Next base: position 6,493 of record JANLSA010000007.1, read on the forward strand.
TTTGGGAAATGTATAAGAAATATCGCCTGAATATGTTTGTGTAAAATAATTTTCATTCAGCAACGTATTAACAGAATAACGGATTCTGTTATAAGCAACGGAAGCTCTTACACCAAAATCAATTTTATCTTTATTGATACTTATCCCTGCGCCCTGTGTAATGGCCAAAGACTTGCCGACATTTATTTTCTTATATAAAATGCTTATATCTTTTGAATAGTTGGCGCTGGTGTTAAAACTTACACTCGATCCTTTCATTTTCGGATTTTTAAATGGAAGCCCGATTGTAAAATTTGCATTTGTTTGAAAATACCCGTTTACATTTTCTGGTTTGGTTAATTGCACACCGCGGTTAACAGTATCAATGCTGTTTACAATTTTATTGCTGGTTGCGTTGATACCAATATTTGCAGAAACATACCGGAAGTTCAGTGCATTAAATGTGTTATAGTTCAGGTTTACATTATGATTAAACTCCTGCTTCAAAGCCGGATTACCAATTTTTATATTCAACGGATCCGAAACATCCGGCACGTTCTGCAATTGTGTTACAGTCGGCTGATTGGTTCTACCATTATACCTGAAACGATAGTTTTTACTTTTTACCGGAGTAAATTGAAATGTTGCGGTAGGAAAGAAATTAATATAACTGCTGCGTATCGTAGAATCTTTACTGGTTGAAGCCTGAAAACTTTTGCTTTCTAATGTTGATTGTTGTACCCCCACTCCAAACTGGTAATTATATTTTTTCTCCTGTACTCTGAAGTTTGCACCAACCCGGTGGGCTGAAAAAGAATTTTCAAAATCATTTGTCAACGGCAGGTTGGGATTATCGTATTTACCGGAGGTATTATTAAAATTATATGTTCTTTTATTTGAGAGGCTTAAATTTTGAGTGTAAGCATAATTTAATTCAATGAGTTTGTTTAAACCAACGGGTTCGGTAAAAGATGTACTTATCACATTACTTCTTGTTCTGGTACTTTGCAGGTTTTGCTGATCCTGATTGATGTTGCGGTAATTTGTTCCTGATTTATTATAAAAACTATTTCTTGAATAGGTAAAACCATCGCTTTCGCTTTCGCCAAAACTATTGTTCCAGCCCAGCGTAATCGTTCTTCCTATTTTACCAAACTTATGACGATACAAAAGATTGTTGCCAATGGTAAACCCATCTCTTGAGTTGGTATTTTTTGAATGACTTGTTATACCAAGATATTCAGCTCCGGGTACGGTTATCCTTGTAAGCGAGGAATCATCGCGGAAACTTTCAGAATTTTGAAATGTGATTGATGGTGTATATAAAATGGAATTTGCAGAATCTATCTGATATTCCATTCGAAGATTAAAGCGGTGATTCTGATTTTTATTAGTTGATGAAACATCCTGTGCACGGCTTGCAACAGAATCGGTAAATGTGCTTCTTCTTAAACTGTTTTGCAATTGATCGGCATCGGAAGTTGAAAAGAAATAACTGCCTGCTACTTTTATTTTACTTGCCCACAGATCGGTATAGTTTAACCCAGCAGAAAGTGATTTTATAAGACCTGTTGTTGTATTACCAAAAGATAAATTCAACCCGCTGCCACCAAATCCTCCACCCCCAAATCCACCGCCACCGCCACGAGTACCACCGCCTCCGCTAAATCCGCCTCCACCTCCACCAAAACCACCAGCGCCAAAATTTCCGCCACCACCCATAGAGCTAATAATATCTGAAAAAGAAAATCCTTGTTTATTAATATTATTAGAATTAAAGAGTAAAGAAATTCTTTGGTCGCCTTTAAATTTATTTACACTCAAATTTGTTTCATACCTGTTATTACTACCCACTGCTGCTAATGCACGTCCAAACACTCCTTTATTCATGTCTTTCTTCAGCTTAATATTTAAAGTTTTGGTCCGGGTGCCATCATCAATCTTTGTAAACTTTGCCTGATCGCTCATATCATCAAACACCTGCACACTTTCAATCATATCGGCAGTAATATTTTTTGTTGCAAGCTTCGGATCGTTTCCAAAAAATTCCTTTCCATCAACATATACTTTTTGTACCTGTTCGCCCTGTGCTTTTACATTTCCTTCTTTATCTACTTCCACGCCGGGTAATCTTTTTAATAAATCTTCTGCTGTAGAGTTAGGTTTTGTTTTAAAAGCGGAGGCATTAAACTGCACTGTATCATTCTTTACCTGGATAGGAACTTCTGATGTAACAATTATTTCACCTAATTTTTTATAGGCTTTTTCCAATTTCAATTCGCCCAGATCGGCAAGTTTATTTGTTGCTGTTATTGAAATATTTTTTTTGAACGTTTCAAACGAGCCATGAGAAATAATAACGGTATAATCGCCGGGTTGAAGATTTTTTAATTCAAATACGCCCTGCTTATCAGAAATGATAAAACTAACAATGCTGGAATCTTTTGCATTTAATAAACTAATTGTTGCGTTGGGAACAACCTGTTTTGAGGAGGTATCCATTAATTTTCCTTTTACCGAGCCTTCATTTTTCTGGGCATTTACCGAAAAAAAAAGGGTTAAAACAAACAATAGAGCAGAAATTTTCTTCATAATATTAAAATTGGCTACGAATTTAGACGTAAGGGTGTTGTAATCCCTGCACAATTATCATTTTACTTATGGATGGTAATATAGTTTGGCAAACGGGATTTTTATCGCAGATCTGATGGAAACAAAACATCTTTATTGTATTGCCAGAGTGCCCTATCTAGGTTTTGTTGATATAGAGAGCTATAACGGCCGGAACCAATTGTAAATAAAAAAGCCCCGCCTAATAATATATAAGATGTATTACGATCGGATTTAATAAAGCTGGTGGATGCTAAAAATGAGAGCAATGAAAGATATCTGAATACTGCAGACATGGATTTATTTTTTTTCGCCAACTTAAATGAAGCCATGCTTAACTCCGATCCTTCAAGTTCGAATGGTAAATTTTTAAACGTAAGCCGCTCACTTCCTTTCATAAAATAACTGCCATAGCGGGTAATGGTATGATTGATGTATTTGTAACGAAGGCTGTCGGTGGGTTGGGCATATGAATCATTAAATAAAAACAATAGCAAATAAAAAATTATCATTTTCATATTAAAGATATTTTCAGAAAAATTTTTTCATTTAAATAGCTTTAACTAAACAAATACTCCACATCTTCCCTCGTAAGAGATTTTACAAATGTTGTATCATCAGCAATCAGTTCTTTAGCTAATGCTCTTTTCTTTTCCTGAAGCTGCACAATTTTATCTTTAAGTCTATTACTGAACATTTATGCTGAATTAATAATCCAAAGGCTTAATCAGTAATTCTTGATTTGTGAAGCATCGTCTCTATTAAAACATATTTTTCATGAATGGAAAAAGCAATTGTCCAGTCCTTATAATTGAGACAGTGAAGTTTTAATTTCTTAAAAGTTTGGTTATGGCAGATTTTTACTATTGAAGGATTGAATAATGACTTATGCAAGAAAAGCTCATACCGCTCAAGCCAGCGTAAACCAGCGCCTATTGTATTTTTTGATTCAATGAAATTTATTAGTTGAACAAGTGATGCAAAAGCATCGGTTGTATAATTAACCTGCATGGAATTTTTTTCTAACTATTTGGTGGGCATCTGTCAATGAAATCATTCCACTTTTACGGCTACTTTTAATTAATTTATTCAGTTGTTGTGGAGAAAGCGGTTTCCCAGGCAAATAATAATCGGAGGCATCGCTATCAACAACCGATAAGTCTAATTGATTTTGACGAGCATAGGCCAATAGCTTGTTCACGTTTTTCGGATTGGTATTTTCTAATTGTAAAAGCATAAGTAAAACTACAAATAATTTTTTTTCATTCCAATAGCTTTAACTGAACAAATACTCCACATCTTCACGTGTAAGTGATTTTACAAATGTTGTATCATCGGCAATTAGTTCTTTAGCCAATGCCCGTTTCTTTTCCTGAAGTTGCACAATTTTATCTTCAATCGTGTCTTTACAAATCATGCGGTAAGCAAAAATATTTTTTGTTTGCCCTATGCGGTGTGTTCGATCTATTGCTTGTTGCTCTACAGCTGGGTTCCACCACGGGTCTACTATATAAACATAATCTGCCGCTGTTAAGTTCAATCCCACACCACCCGCTTTTAATGAAATTAAAAACACCCTAACCGTATCATCATTTTGAAAACTTTGAATTGCTTTTTCCCGATCAGGGGCACTGGTGCTACCATCAAAATATTCATACTTCACGCCTAATTCATCCAATTTTCCCCGTATTAAGGCAAGCATACCTAAGAACTGAGAAAAGATTAATGCTTTATGATCACCCATGTTTTCGGTAATCTCTCTTGCCAGTTCTTCTAGTTTGATGGAATGATTTTCAAATTTCTCCGGTTCATTTAAGATAGCAGGTGAATCGCAAATTTGCCGAAGCTTCATCAATCCCTGTAAAATGGTAAGTTGAGATTTTTGAATACCATGTTCCTGAATCACTCCCATTATTTTATCGCGGTAATCATTCCGGTAAGCATCATAAATATTTCGTTGTTCATCGCCCAGCTCACACCAGAGAATCATTTCTAATTTTTCCGGTAAATCTTTCGCTACCTGTTCTTTTGTTCTTCTTAAAATGAAAGGGTATAATAATTTTTTTAAATGCATTTTATGTTCAGGCTCTCCCAGTTTGTCAATCGGAATTGCAAACTCCTGCTTAAAATATTCAACACTACCCAGCATACCGGGATTTAAAAAATTCATCTGCGCATAAATATCAAATGTGTTATTCTGCAACGGCGTTCCGCTCATACACAAGCGGTGTTTTGCATTCAGCAATCCTGCGGCTCTTGTTACCTTGCTCGATGGATTTTTTATTGCCTGGCTTTCATCTAATACTACATAATCGAGCGGTACACTTACCAGTAACCGGATATCGCTTCTTAATGTGCCATATGTAGTAATGGTAATATCATGCTTCATCAAACTTTCTTTATCTCTTGTGCGGGACGGGCCATGATGAATAGAGTATGTAAGTGAAGGGGTGAATTTTTTTATTTCATTTTCCCAGTTATAGATAAGCGTAGTGGGGCAAACTACCAATGCTTTTAAATTTTTATGCTGCGCTTTATAATGCTGAAGAAAACAAAGAGCTTGTACCGTTTTACCCAAACCCATATCATCTGCGAGGATTCCACCCCAGCTTACTTCGGTTAAATAATTGAGCCATTGAAATCCTGCAGTTTGATAGGGTCTCAATATATCTTTCAAATGTTCGGGTGGATCTATTTGTTTAATATCATTATGTTGCCGTAGCCTTTCATATTTTTCTTCCAATTTAAAAATCAGTTCCGCTTCATCACGTTGCTCATATAGTTCATCTACCACACTTACATGATAATTTGAAAGTTTAAGTGAATCGGTTTTTCCTTCGCCCACCCTAAATAACAATGAATACTTTTTTATCCATTCGTCTGGTAATATTCCCAAAGTTCCATCACTTAATTGTACAAACTGTTGCTTACTTGCCAATGCCCGTTTTACTTCTTCTACGGTTACTTTCATATCTCCAAAAACGATATTCACCTTTGCATCAAACCAATCGGTATGGTTGCTTATAAATATTTGTGTTTTAGGTTTAGCTGTATTAAATCTGAAATTCTTCAATGCTTCAAATCCAAATACCGGAATTTTTAAATCCTTCATAGCGTCTACAAAAAGAAAAAACCAGTTATTTCGCAGCACATCTGTTCCTTTCAATATCAAACTCTGATTGTCTTCATTAAAAACAAAATTGGAATGCAGGTTTCTTAATTTATCTATAAACGCTATTTCAGCGGCTCTGTTCCGGCGCACTATTAAAACTGTTTCTCCTTGAGATACTACAACTTCGTCTCTGTCTTTTGCACGGGGTTCATATCCTTGGTATGTTATGGCGGGTGGGAATACG
>JANLSA010000030.1:0-2793 GCA_031362085.1 Bacteroidota bacterium
CAATACAATAGTTGGAGTCATAGAACTCAACATTCTCTTTCCCGGGGCAATTGCATTGGCTACTCCACCAATTGCTCCATACATATTCGGGGTGCCGGGTTTAATACTGAAATCATCCATTTCATCATTTAACAAAAATCCGGCTCCGCCTACAACGGTTCTGCTACCATACGAATTATTAAGAGTTGTTGTTATTGATACTACATTTCCGTCTTTATCAGCTACACTCAAGTGAGTTGTTTCTTCACTTTCATAACCTGCAACTGAGCCATGTTTAATATCACTACTCAAGCTTGCTTTCACTGGATCAAAATTTTTCATTCTTTCTTTTAAATAATCATCCGATACTAATTGTATTTCGGGTACTTTATAAAAATCGGCATCACCCATAAATCTTCCCCGGTCTGCAAAAGCTCTTCGTTCCACTTCAGTCATCAAATGAACTGCTTCAGCTGAATGGAAACCCATTGCTGCGATATTTTTATCTTCAATCATCTTCATCATTTGATGCAATAATAAGCCGCCACTGGATGGCATCGGCATTCCAATTATTTTAAAACCTTTATAATTGAATACATGCGGTATTCTGTTTTTTACCTGATAATTTTTTAAATCTTCTAATGTAATAATTCCTCCACCCCGCTTCATTTCTTCCACAATAAGCCTTGCCGTTTCTCCTTCATAAAAGCCAGCTTGCCCATTTTTACGTATTCTTTTTAATGTATTGGCCAAATCTTTTTGAATTAATGTATCACCCGCTTTCCAGGTTATTGATTTTACAAAAACGGGCATTATCGTATTAAACTTTTTTAATTCTTTCTGAAGAAAGTTTAATGATCTGGCTTCTCTTTCACTTATTACAAATCCTTTTTCAGCCAATTCGATTGCCGGGGCAATTAATTTTTCAAATCCAAGTTTTGCATATTTATGCATTTCAAAAATTCCGGCAATCGTACCCGGTACTCCACTTGCAAGATGACCATCTACACTTTTATTGCTCATTGCATTTCCGGCTGCATCAAGATACATATTACGATGACCATTTAACGGAGAAGTCTCCCGATAATCAATGGCTAATTCTTTTCCATCACTCAGTCTTGCAACGGTAAATCCTCCACCACCTAAATTACCTGCGGCAGGATAAACAACTGCTAAAGCTAATTGTGTTGCAATGGCTCCATCCATTGCATTGCCTCCCAATTTCATAATTTCAACACCTACTTTACTTGCCAATGGATGAGCAGATGCAACGGCTCCGTTCTCAACCATTATTTTTTTCTCAATTGTGTATTTGTAGGGATCAATTTTACCAAACGATGACTGACTCAGTTTTGGATTATTGCATGAGCTGATTAAAAGCATTAAGACTGACGTTACGAAAAATAACTTTTGCATTGCTTATTTCATTTAGAGCAAGGTACAAAAACTATGTTTATTGATTTTCTTTTATATCTGGGAATGGTTATAAATAAAGTAATGTTTATATTGCCCTTGTAAATTTTAAATATGAAAAAATCCTTGCAGTTCGTTTTTGGTTTCATTTTATTTCAAACGGTTATTAATGCGCAATTAAAATCACCCGATGAATTTCTGGGTTATAAAATCGGAACAAAATATACCCCTCACTGGAAAATTGTAAATTATTTTAATCATGCAGCATTCAGCATGAATAAAATGATGAAGCTTGATCAATACGGCGCTACAAATGAAGGAAGGCCTTTATTGCTATCATTTATTTCTTCCGAAGAAAATATTGCAAAGCTGGATGCTATCCGTTTAAATAATTTAAGACTTGCCAACTTATCAGGTGATAAAGCAGCACCAACTGAAGATGGAGCCCCGGCAATTGTCTGGCTTAGTTATAATGTACATGGTAATGAAACATCCTCTTCAGAAGCCGCAATGATGACATTATATGCATTACTTGATCCGGCAAATGCAAAAACAAAAACATGGTTGAAAAATACAGTTGTAATTATTGATCCATGTATCAATCCGGATGGAAGAGATCGGTATGTAAACTGGTTTAATTCTGTTGTGGGAAAAAACATAAATCCAGCTTTAGCAGCCAGAGAACATCGTGAACCCTGGCCCGGTGGCAGAACAAACCACTATAATTTTGATCTGAATCGGGATTGGGCATGGCAAACACAAATTGAAAGTCAACAACGAATTAAAATGTATAATCAATGGATGCCCTATGTGCATGTTGACTTTCATGAACAGGGAATAAACAACCCCTATTTTTTTGCGCCGGCTTCCCAGCCCTTTCATGAAGTGATTACTCAATGGCAACGGGATTTTCAGGTGACACTTGGAAAAAATCATGCAAAATATTTTGATGCCAATGGTTGGTTATATTTTACCAAAGAAGTGTTTGACCTTTTTTATCCGAGTTATGGAGATACGTATCCAACTTATAATGGTGCGATCGGAATGACATATGAACAAGGCGGTGGTGGAGCAGGCGGAGCCGGCGTTTTAACTGATGAAGGAGATACTCTCACTTTACTTGACAGGGCAACACATCATTTTACAACATCACTAAGTACAATAGAAGTTTCATCATTAAATGCATCGAAGCTAGTAAAAGAATTCAGAAAATATTTTAATGATGCGGTTAATGCCGGAGTTGGTGAATACAAAACGTATCTGGTAAAAAATGGAGAAACCGATGGAGAACGGATGAATGCATTAATCAACGTGCTCGAAAAAAATGGAATTCAGTTTGAAAGAGCTGAAGGTTCTTCAAGAGGTATGTTTGATGGTAATAATTATGAAAACGGTAAAAAC
>JANLSA010000167.1:0-5907 GCA_031362085.1 Bacteroidota bacterium
GGTTCTTCCTGTACCCAAAACCAGGTAGCCCGGTTATATTTTTTATACATTGCTTCTAATTTCTTTTCCGGTAAAGGATACAATTGTTCTAAACGGATAACAGCAACATCTTTTCTTTTATCCTTCTGTTGACGCTCTGCCAGGTCAAAATAAATTTTACCACTGCAGAATAAAACTTTCTTTACATTAAATTTATCTGCATAAATATCATCAATCAATTCTTTAAAGCCACCACTTGTAAATTCATTTAATTCGGAATACGATCCGGTATGACGAAGATTTGCCTTTGGCGAAAAATTAATCAATGGTTTTCTGAATGGCAATGCGAGTTGTCTTCTTAATGCATGAAAAAAATTGGATGAAGTAGTAATATTAGTAATGATCAGATTTAATTCAGCACACATTTGTAAAAACCGTTCGAGTCTTGCGCTGCTATGTTCCGGTCCCTGTCCTTCATATCCATGGGGCAATAACATGGTAACTCCATTCATCCTGTTCCATTTTTGTTCACCTGCTGTTATAAACTGGTCAATCATCGTTTGTGCGCAGTTGCCAAAATCGCCAAATTGTGCCTCCCATAAAACCAATGCATTGGGGTTTGCCATAGCATATCCGTATTCAAAACCCAAAACACCATACTCACTCAGCAATGAATTATAAATTCTGAATTTGCCAGTTGCGCCTTCAATATTGCTAAGGCGGTTATAGGTTTTATTATTTTCTTCATCACTTAGCACTGCATGCCGGTGGCTAAATGTACCACGCTGTACATCTTGTCCACTCATACGAACATCTTTCCCCTCCAGCAATATACTTCCATAAGCCATCAACTCACCCGTTGCCCAGTCAATTTTATTTCCCGTTTGAAATAATTTTATTTTATCCTGAATAATTTTTTCAACTTTTTTTAGTGGTTTAAAATCATCAGGCCATTTCATTATGGCATCAAATATTTTTTTAAAATCAGTTTCATTGATTGCGGTTACAGGTGACTGATCGAAATCTTCAATCGTTGCCCGTCTTAATTTTTTCCATGCTATTTCAGGTGGCTGATAATGATACGGTAATGGATTCTGTTTTACTTCATCCAAACGTTCTTGCAAATCGGCCCAGAATTTCTTTTCCATTTCTTTGGCCAGTTCCTGTGCATCTTCTTCTCCATTTTCCAACAAATATTTTACATATACTTCTCGTGGATTCGGATGCTTATCAATCAATGCATACAATTGTGGTTGTGTAAATTTTGGATCATCGCCTTCATTATGCCCGTGCTTGCTGTAGCAAACCATATCAATAAAAACATCGCTATGAAATTCCTGCCGATAACGAGTTGCAATCTGTACACATTTCACTACTGCTTCGGGGTCATCGCCATTAACATGAAAAACGGGAGCTTGTATTGCAGCAGCCAATGAAGTGCAGTAGTCAGAACTTCTTGCATCATCAAAGTCAGTTGTAAAACCGATTTGATTATTAATTACAAAATGAAGAGTGCCTCCGGTATAATAACCTTTCAGATAACTCATCTGCAAAACCTCATACACAATTCCCTGTCCGGCGATAGACGCATCACCATGAATTAAGATGGGAAGTATTTTATCAAATTCACTTTCATACATAATGTCGGCTTTGGCTCTTGCAAAACCAACTACTACAGGATTCACAGCTTCTAAATGGGATGGGTTTGGCATCAGCTTCAGGTAAACTGTTCTTCCATCATGTGATGTAATTTCACTTCCATAACCCATATGATATTTCACATCACCGGTTCCCATTGTTTGATCCATTTTAGCAGTGCCTTCAAACTCACTAAAGATTTGTGAATAGGTTTTACCCATAATATTCGCAAGTACATTCAGCCTTCCACGATGTGCCATACCAATCACGACTTCATACACATTATTTTCAGATGCTGTATTGATGATCGCATCCAGGGCGGCAATTGTTGTCTCACCACCTTCCAACGAAAATCTTTTTTGCCCAACATACTTTGTATGCAAAAACTTTTCAAACATTACACCTTCATTCAATTTTTCTAAAATCCTTTTTCTTTTACTCAATGGTAACGGATTGGAAAATTCTTTTTCCATTGCATTTGTCAAATAATCAATCTTAGTTTGATTGCTGATATATTTAAACTCGATACCAACATGATTGGCATATGTTTTTTCAAGATGAGCAACTATATTTCTCAAACTGGTTTTACCAAGCCCGATTAAATTTCCTGCATTAAATTCTTTATCCAAATCAGCTTCAGAAAAACCAAAGAAACTTAAAGCTAAATTTGCGCCTCTATCTTTTCTTTTACGAATCGGATTTGTAGAAGCAATCAAATGTCCTTTATTTCTATAACCAAGAATCATTCTGTAGATACTTATCTCACGCATCCAATCAACTTCCTTTTCATCAGTAATTTTCACTTCATTAGTTTGCAAAACAGGAGCAATTGTTTTCCCATTTGCAACATGACTGCTAACTGCAAAATCAAAACCTTCAAAAAATTTTCGTAAATCAGGATCTATACTTTCGGGGTTATTAACAAAATCCTGATACAGGTTTTCGATATATTGTGGATGCTGTGACGTGATGTATTGAAAATCTTTCATTGCTAAATCTCAATGGGTTTTATTCTCCACAATCTAGATTTAAATATTGTGAGAGTAATTCACAAATATCAGTCAAAAAACTGAAATTTCAGGTCAATTTGAGATGGGTAAAGGTAGATAGAGATGATAAGTCAGACTTGATCGTGTTTGTAAATTGAAAAAATCTGAAGCAAATAGGTCATATTCCAAATTAATTAAAACCCTGTGAAATTTGGCTGGTAAGCCTCTCAACCCTACCTTTGCCCTCCTTAAAATAAAGCATAAATGGCTAACCACAGCGCAACAAAAAAAGACGTACGTCAATCAGCAAAAAGAACAGAAAGAAATAAGTATTACGGAAAAACTACCCGTAATGCAATCCGTGACTTGAAAGAGATAAAAGAAAAAGACGAAGCAGGAAAAAAATTAATATCTGTGTCAAGTATGATTGATAAATTAGCGAAGCGTGGCGTCATTCATAAAAACAAAGCTGCTAATTTAAAACGTAAACTTTCTAAAAAAGTAAACGCAGTTAAATAAACTGGTTTTAATAAATACTTTAAAAGGCATTCCAGGTCGGAGTGCCTTTTTTATTTCAGCATACTACATCGTTTTATCTGTTCTAATTGCAACTCAAAAGAAGTTTGAGAATTTTACTTAAGTTGCACAGTAGGCATTAACCTTTTGTTTAAAATGACAGATTTAATTTGGTTGAATAACTTGATTTAGAATTGTAAAATACTTCAGTATGAAAAAAAATGTATTTATTGTCTTTGCGCTTTTTTCTACTTACACTTTTGCTCAAACATTCACCACAAAATTTGAAAAAAGCAAAGGCACTCAAACCCCCACTTATTTTGAAATTGTAGACTGGTGGAAAAAATTAGATGAAAAAAGCGGCAAAGTAAAGATGCTTACAATGGGTATGACTGATGCCGGTTATCCGTTACATCTTATTGTAGTAGCAAATAATGGTGATTATAATTTTGATAATATCCGTAAGAAGAATAAAACAGTTATTCTGATAAACAACGGCATTCATCCTGGCGAACCAGATGGCATAGACGCAAGTATACTTCTGGCAAGAGATATTGTTACCAATAAATTTACTTTGCCCGACAATATAATACTGGCTATTATCCCAGTTTATAATATTGGTGGTTGTTTAAACCGTAGTGCGAATTATCGTGTTGATCAAAATGGTCCTGAAGAATTTGGGTTTCGGGGTAATTCTCAAAATCTTGATCTCAACCGTGACTTTATAAAATGTGATTCAAAAGATGCTAGAGCTTTTATCGAAATATTTCATTTAACCGACCCTGATATTTTTTTAGACAACCATGTAAGCAATGGCGCCGATTACCAGCATGTAATAACATTGCTTACAACACAACATAATAAATTAGGTGGAGTGATGGGTGAGTATTTAAATAAAGAAATGGAACCTGGTATTTATGAATTGATGAAATCAAAAGGTATTGACCTCATCCCTTATGTAAATTCGTTTGGTGATACACCAGATAATGGCTGGCCGGAATATTGGGACAGCCCCCGTTATAGTAGTGGCTTTTCGGCGCTTTGGAGCACATTCTCTTTTGTACCTGAAACACATATGCTGAAATATTATAACCAACGTGTAAAAGCTACTCAAACATTAATGGAATGTTTTATTGAATATGCAAAAACCCACAACGATAAAATAAAATCAATCCGTCGACAATCGAAGGATGTTGTAAAAGATGCATTTGAGTTTCCAATATCCTGGACTCTTGACCGCTCTCAATTTAAAGAAGTACTATATAAAGGATTTGAATCTAACCGCAAACCAAGCGAAGTATCCGGGTTACCAAGATTATATTATGATCGGAACAAACCTTATGAAAAGAAAATAAAAATTTTCAATTATTTCCCTGCCAAAACATTTATTCAAAAACCAAAAGCATATGTCATACCACAAGGTTGGTGGAAAGTAATTGATTTATTGAAGCTGAATAAAGTGCAAATGACCCAATTAAAAAAAGATACAACAATCGAAGTGGAAGTATATAAAATTATAGACTACAAAACTTCTCCACGTCAATATGAAATGCACCATACGAACACCGAAGTAAAAATTCACAGTAGTATGAAATCAATACAATTCAGCAGGGGTGATTATTATATACCCATGAATCAGGTCGCAAATCGTTTTTTAATTGAAACGTTAGAACCACAAGCCGAAGATTCTTATTTTGCCTGGAATTATTTTGATGCTATTCTTGGGCAAAAGGAAGGTTACAGTGCATATGCGTTTGAAGATATTGCCGCAAATTATTTAAAAAGTAACCCGGAATTAAATAATAGACTGGAACAAAAAAGGTCAACAGATACAGCTTTTGCAAAAAGCGGTAGGTTACAATTAAATTTTGTTTACGAAAACTCACCTTGGTATGAGACCGCATATATGATATATCCAGTCTACAGAATTAGATAATAAAATATTGAAATTCTTTTCATTCAAGAATCATTTAAAAAAACTTGAACCTATTTACTATTGAAGAAAAAAAATATTTATAATTTCCTTTTTAAAATTAGTAAGTTTTAAAGTTTTTAATGAGCTGCATATAATTGTATCAATTCATTGCTATGCATTAATTATAATTCTTATCACATGAAGAGTAAACTTGCTTAGGAAAATAAAGAAAATGATAATCTGGTTTTATCAAAATTAATTTTCAAAAAAAAGCCTTCCAGAATAGACTGAAAGGCTTTTAAATAAATATGGCAGCTACCTACTCTCCCGTATTGTGGTACAGTACCATCGGCCATGAGGGGCTTAACTTCTCTGTTCGGTATGGGAAGAGGTGAACACCCTCGGCAAAACCACCATAAGATCTTAAATAATGTACATATTGGAAAATGTTAGAGAGTATCTAAAAAGAAAAAATTAAAGCGTACAGGCAATTAGTACTACTTGGCTTTACTGTTACCAGTTTTACACCTATAGCCTATCAACGTCATAGTCTCTGACGGCCTTTAAAAGAAGACTCATCTTAAGGTAGGTTTCACGCTTAGATGCTTTCAGCGTTTATCCTGTCCGTACATAGCTACTCAGCATTGCACCTGGCGGCACAACTGATACACCAGCGGTACGTACGACCCGGTCCTCTCGTACTAAGGTCATGTCCTCTCAATCTTCTAACGCCCACCACAGATAGGGACCGAACTGTCTTGCGACGTTCTGAACCCAGTTCACGTGCCACTTTAATCGGCGAACAGCCGAACCCTTGGGACCTTCTCCAGCCCCAGGATGTGACGAACCGACATCGAGGTGCCAAACCTC
>JANLSA010000049.1:0-2247 GCA_031362085.1 Bacteroidota bacterium
AGTATTATTAAAGTAACCAGATGCTTTTTCTCTGCAAAAAGATTTGCCGTGTTTACAATAGCCCGTTCAATACCACCGGGCACATCGAGACGGGAACACAAAAAGGCGATATGTTTTTTGCCAGTAATCATTTAAGCCAGGTTATTGTAAAAATCGATCATATTCTTTGCAAAGGGTTCGCATCGAAAATATTTTTCATACAGTTTTTCATTCTCCAAACCCCCATCCCTCAGCTTTTCTTTTTGGTTTATACAATTCATTATTTCATTAACAAAGCTTTCAATATCCGGTTCATGATAAAATATTCCGGGTGAATGAAAGGGTTTAAAATATTTATTTCCTCCGGTATTTGACAGTAGTAAAGGTTTACCAAGACTTAATGTTTCAAGAACAGATAAATCGAAAAAGGTATGCCGGTTTGGAATTACAACAAGATCTGATGCTGAAATAAAACTCTGCGGGTCGTCTGTCCAGCCGGTTTCTATCCATCGGGTATTATTCATGGCGGATAATGAATCTCTATTTCCAATAATAAAAAAATAGGCTGATGTGTTTTTATCCAAAATTATTTTTGCAGCCTCCACCAGTAAATCAAAACCTTTTACTTCTGATTTTCTTCCTGTAAAACAAAAGACAAATGCAGAAGAAGGTATATTGAATTGTTTACGAATATCAGCGGCAGATGTTGAAGCTGTTTGTTTTTTTATCCCTGTTGGAATGAAATGAAATTTTTTATGCCGGGTAATATTGGAAAATTCATGCCATAACAAACGATACGATTCGGTTGCTTCTTTGCAGGCTGATACAAGAGTATTCATTTTTTCAAAAGCAAATCTGTCAATCTGATTAATCCGGGTATATATTTTTTTGCTCAGATCAGTAGTCGAAATTTTCCAATTATCTTCTATCAGTTCCAGGTGATAGGGTTTTGGCGTATGTGATGTAAACAAAATTTGCCCCTTATAATTTTCTAATAATATGCTATACCGCCAAATGTCAACCGATTCATGGAAATGCAACACGTCAAATTGATTAATATAATCAGCAGTAACATCCAGCTTTAGATTTTCTAATTCTTTAAACCAATTTTTTGCCCTGTAATTATTTAACCATCTGGCGGGTAGCAATGCTTTGATAATTTTTTTTAGAATTGAAGACGATTGGTATTTGTATTCGGTTTTTGTTACTGTTAAAACTATGTCACTCAAAAAAGAAATAGAATGCGATAAATTTTTCAAACCTTCTTTTAAATGAAACAAATAAGAGTAGGGCCCTCCGTGCCGTTCACGAAGAGGATGCGGAAAAAATATTAATACTTTTTTTATCATTCACTCATTTGGGAAAATGCTGTTTCCACTTTTTTTAATGCAGAAGCAATTACCTGGTGCATATCATAATAGCGGAACTCGGCTAAGCGTCCGCCAAAAATAACCGAGTCTTCCTGGCTGCAAAGTTCCCGGTATTGTTTATACCGGTTCATATTTTTTTCATCATTGATGGGGTAAAAGGGTTCATTGCTTTCGTTATGTTCTTCCGGGTATTCCCAGGTTACGATGGTATGATTCAGTTTTTTTGGCTCAAAATATTTATGCTCTATTGTTCTTGTATAAGGAATTGCCGCATTGGTATAATTAATTACAGCACATTGCTGATAACTTTCTTTTTCAAACAGTTTATCTTCAAAGCGAAGGCTACGATATTCTAATTTTCCAAATTGATAATCAAATAACGCATCTGGTTTCCCGGTATAAACAATTTTATCTGCTAACCCGTTCCAGTAATCTTTGTTTCCAAGATAATCAGTTGCTGTCTTTACTTCAATGTTTTTGAGCAAAGCATCTATCAGTTTATTATATCCGCCGGCAGGTATGCCCTGGTATTTATCATTAAAATAATTATTATCAAACGTAAACCTGAGCGGTAATCGTTTTATAATAAATGTGGGAAGCTCAGTTGCATTTCGCCCCCATTGTTTTTCTGTATAGCCTTTAATCAATGTTTCATAAATATCTCTGCCTACTCTGGATAAAGCCTGCTCTTCAAGATTCGCTGGTGTACCCATTTTTTCAAAGGCAGTCTGTTCAGCAATTTTTTTAATCGCCTCAGCAGGCTCTGTTATATTCCAGAGTTGCTGAAATGTATTCATGTTCAAGGGCAGGTTGTAAAATAGATTATTGAAACATGCTATCGGTGAATGAATAAAATTATTGAATGGGGTAAGTTGGTTTACATAATTCCAGATGTACT
>JANLSA010000093.1:0-24569 GCA_031362085.1 Bacteroidota bacterium
AAATTTTAAAAACAAGGCTTAATAAAAAATGGAACAAAAGATTTTAATTGTAGATGACGAAGCACATATCCGCATGCTTATCGGTCAAACACTGGAAGAACTGGAAGATGAAGGTGTGGAATTTTTAACCGCAGAGAATGGAGAGATCGCTTTGGAAATTATTCAAAAAGAAAATCCAAAGCTGGTGTTTCTAGATGTGATGATGCCAAAGATGAATGGCATGGAAGTTTGTCGCCGGGTAAAAAAAGAATTGGGTTTGGACAAGGTGTTTATTGTATTACTTACTGCTAAAGGGCAGGAAACGGATCGGCAAAAAGGACTGGATGTTGGTGCTGATGTGTATATGACAAAACCGTTTGATCCCGAAGTATTGCTTTCAAAAGCAAAAGAAGTGCTTGGCCTTGAGTCATAAAACGAAACGATTTTTTTTAATCCCGAATACAATACCTGCATCATTGTGTTATTCTGATCTGTTATGGCAAGAATAAATCTGAAAAATATCATTGGCAAAAGAAATGAAATGACGGCTGTTGTACTTGCTTTAATTGAACAGCTGAAAGCAGAGATGTGGGTAGAAGATGATGCCGGAAAACTGCTACTTGGCAATGCAACTAAAAAAGTGAATATTTCATTTCCGGTAAATTTGGATGATGAAATTATTGGCTGGGTAAAAGGCGATGAAAAAGGAATTGTGATTGCTAATCTGCTTACTCAATTATCACATAAAGAAGCAGAGAAAAAGAAATTGGGTTCAGAGGTACTTAACCTCTACCAGGAAATGAATGTTATTTATAATTTTTCGGAAAAACTTACTGAGACAATTGAACCGGATATAATTGCACAGCTTACCCTTGAGCAAGCAGTACATTCCATCCCCTCACACAGTGGCGTAATTGTATTGTGGAATGAAGAGAAAAAACAATTATCCATTCCTGCAATATCGGGAGATCCCCTTTTTAATGAAGAAAAGATTCGGAATAATCCTGGAATATTATTGAAAATTGGAATGAGCGGTCAGTCCGAAATTATAACTGATTTATCTCTTTTGAAAGAAAAAGGAATAATAGAAAATGATGTTCATTCACTTATTTATGCAGCCATGAAAGTGAAGCATCGCATAATGGGTGCTATTATACTTGCAGGAAAAACGGCTGAACAATATAGTGCCGCTCATTTAAAATTACTCGTTACACTGGCTTTGCAATCTTCTACTGCAATTGAAAGTGCGATGCTATATGAAAAAAATATTCGTGAAGTAAGAGAAAGAGAAGAAGCCATGCTTGTTATTCATGAAGTGACAAAAAAATTTGTACCCAACGAATTCATCAGTTTATTAGGAAAAGATACACTAACCGATTTACGACTTGGCGACCTGGCAGAAAAAATTGTAACCGTCTTATTTACAGATATCCGGGATTTCACTTCTCTATCAGAAAAAATGACACCGCAGGAAAATTTTCTGTTTGTATCTTCTTTTAATGAACGGCTGGGACCTGTAATCCGATCACACCATGGATTCATTAACCAATATCTTGGTGATTCGATCATGGCTATTTTTCCAAGACATCCTGTCGATGCTTTGAATGCAGCAATCGAAATGCAAAAAACAATCTATGAATTGAACTTGCAACGACAAGCTGAAGGATTGCCAATTATTAAAGCTGGTATCGGTATGCATACCGGATCATTAATAATGGGAATTACCGGTGATGAGCATCGGTTGGATGCAGCCACCATTTCGGATACGGTAAATACTGCAGCACGAATTGAAAGCCTTACAAAATATTATAAATCGCCTTTACTGTTAAGTGGAGAAACACTTCAGCAAATCCTGCCTGCAGGCAAGCAGGTTTCCGATCAGGATAAATATAGTTTGCGAAACCTGGGTGAAGTGCAACTAAAGGGTAAAAACAAATTGCTAAGCATCTATGAATGTTTAAATGGCTGTACAGAAAAAGATTTTCAAAGAAAGATAAAATCATTGCCTCTTTTTAATGAAGCAATGAATTTTTATTTTAATCAGGAATTTGAAAATTCAATACATGTTTTTGAAGAGATATTGGAAGCAGACCCGGAAGATTTTACGTCAACTTTATTTATGGAAAATGCGTTCCGGTATCTTAAAAACGGAGTACCTGAAAACTGGACCGGGGCAGAAGAGATGTTGACAAAATAAACAAACTATTATTTTTACTGATCATTTCTTATCTTGAAATCGAAATTTTCAAATGAGCAGTCAAAACTCAGAAATTTACAATTCAATTTATTCGCATATACTTGCAAAATTGCAAACAGAACTGTCTCAACGATTCACTTACCATAGCATTCATCACACATTGGATGTGCTGGAGCAAGTTCAACAGATAGCGGCAAGAGAAGGAATTCAAGATGAGCAAAAATTATTTTTACTAAAAGTGGCAGCTCTTTATCATGACATCGGTTTTCTTTTTATATACGCTGGCCATGAAGAAAAAGGTTGCGAACTGGCAAGAAATGAATTGCCGGGATTTGGATTAAAGCCTTTGCAGATAAAAAAAATATGTGGAATGATCATGGCAACAAAAATTCCGCAATCACCAAAAAATAAAATGGAAGAAATTATCTGCGATGCCGATCTTGATTACCTCGGTCGTGATGATGTTGATTTCATCAGTAACAATTTATATAAGGAATTTCTTGATTTTGGATTTGTAAAGAATCATGCCGATTGGATGCGAAAACAAATTGGTTTTTTTGAGATGCATAATTATTTTACTAAAAGTTCACAAGAACTCCGGCATCCGGAAAAAATGAAACAGCTTGCAAAATTGAAAGTTTATTTTTTACCCGGTAATCAATAAAATTTGAAAGGAATGAGAATATCCCGTACTTTTTTAAGAGCTTTAAATGTAAGAAGAGATGAGTGGTGGCTGGTACGAAAATTATTTTTACTACAATTTTTTCAGGGAGCAGGTATTGCATTTTTTTTTACTTCTGCTTTCTCCCGTTTTCTTGAAAAATTTCCTGTTTCGGGTCTTGCCTATGTTTTCATTTTATCTTCTTTTTTGTTATGGATTGCCGGTTTTTTTTATGGTAAACTGGAACACCATCTTTCACCCTACCGGTTATGTACGATCATTACGCTTGTGCTTGCAGTGAGTATGATCGTGTTTCGGGCTGGCACAGAATTTATCCATAGTGACTGGTTTTATTTTCTGATGCTTGCCTGGTTTAATGTATTGTACCTGTTAAATAATCTTATGTTTTGGGGCATGGCTGCACAATCGTATGATGTTCGCCAGAGCAAAAGATTATTCGGTGTAATAAGTGCTGGTGATATTCCGGCAAAATTTCTTGGTTATTCAGTTGCATTGTTTACCGTATCCTATATCGGAACCGCCAATCTTTTGTTAGTAGGTTTTTTTTTCATACTCGTTTCTTTCAGTTACCTGAAAAAAATTCTTCAATCAGATAAACCGGAAAAATCACATCACATAGAACCGGCCAAACATGGTTCTAAAATTAATTCGATTGTAAAAGATTACACAGTTAATACGTTAGTAAGAAGAGTCGCCATTCTTTCTTTGATTGTATCAGCCTGTATTATTTTAATCAACTATGGTTTTTATTCTGAAGTAAAGGGAACTAAAAATGATGTTGAGCTGGCACATTTCATTGCTTTATTTCTTGCAACAGCAAGGTTGGTCGCATTAGTAATTAAAATACTTGTAACAAGCCGGTTACTGTACTGGCTGGGAAACCGCACGGCCTTAATCATTACACCGTTATTACTTATTATCCTGATTTCAGCATTACTCCTTGCAGATGCAATGACTTTTAATAGCAAAATAGTTCTTTATATTTTTGGACTGGCGGCTATTGGTGTTGATGTATTGCGTTCTGCAATCAATTCACCTGTTTTGCTTACGATGATGCAACCACTTTCAACACTGGAAAGATTAAGGGCACACAATATTGTAAAAGGAATAATGGATCCCTTTGCTTATCTTTTTTCGGGAATCTTTCTACTTGTTTTACTGGAACTGAAGCTTTATAATTTACAAACCTTAAGCTATGCTCTTTTTGGTTTAGCTATTGCATGGATAATCGGAATCTTCAGAGTGCATCAACAGTATTTGAAAACATTGATTAAAACGATAAGCAGCCGCTACTTTACACAGGAAGAATTTAATTTATATGATTCGGCTGCACGGGAACTAATAGAAAAAAAAATTAATACTGGTTCCGAACTTGAGGTGTTATATATTTTAAAAATGCTGGGAAGCAGACCCGGTACTGAAAGTAACCGGTTAATTATTCATGCACTGCATCACCCGTCTGTAAAAGTGGTAGCAGAGGCCCTCCGGCTTGTTAGTTTACTGAAAATCAAAGAAGCTGAATCCTGGTTATCGTCAATTATTGAAACGCATCCGGCAGATCATATCCGGAGTGAAGCAATTAAAGTACTGGCTGAAATTGCATTTCATGACTCAGTTATAGTACCGTTAATGTATAGTGATGATAAATCGATCCGGCGTTCTTCAATTATTTCCATACTCAACCATAGCCTTACAGAAGATCATATAAAAGAAGCCGGAATGAAATTAAAAGAATTGTTTGCATCGGAAAAGGGGATTGAAAAAAAAGAAGCAGCCAGTATGTTATGTGAAATAATCAGTAATAACTTTGATGACGAATTGATCCGGTTATTTAATTCAGAAGACACAGACCTTCAGCAGGCTGCAATCAGGGCAATGGGCTTTCATCCTTCAGCTCAGTGCCTGGGGCATCTTATAAATAATATAGATGAACATGAAAAAAATGTTATCGAGGCCTTGATTATGGGTCGTGAAAAATCATTACCATTTATAAAAGAACGCATGTTGAATGTTCGGTGTTCAACAAAACAAAAAGAAAATCTTATCAACGCTATTGGGCGTATAAGTGGCAAAGCTTCACATGAAATATTGCTTGGCATTGTAAAAGAATTGCCGGGGTATGAACCCCTTATTATTAAAGTTCTTCACCGTTGCCATTATACGGCAGGAAAGAAAGATCAGAAATTGATAGAAGACCTGACCCGGGATCAATTAATTGCAGCAGCTTCTGTATTACACATGCAAAAAAACATATTAGCGCAAAAAGAAAAATATCAAGTACTCTTTGGTTCATTACAACTGGAGTTGACTGAAATCCGGGGAACCTTACTTTACCTGTTCTCTTTTCTTTATGAAAGAGAAAAAATAAGTAAAATAAAAGCAGCGATAGAAATTAATAAAAAGGAGTCTAATGCCAATGCTATTGAATTAGTGGATATGACAGTCAAAAAAGAGTTTGCCAATCCATTTAATGCAGCGTTTGAACATGGTGATCTGGAACATCGTTGTAATTTGTTGAGAAATATTTTTCCAAAAGATCTTTTTCCTGGTATAGATGCAATCATAAACGAAATACTTATAGACAAAAAACTTTTTTATAATAACTGGTCCAAAGCCTGTTCTTTATATTATTCAAAACAATTTAAACATTCAGTTGAAAAAAGACTTATTAGTAAATATCTGGAATCTGAAAGTCTTTTATTAAAAGAAACGGCACATTATGCCGGACAGATTAATTAATTTTAACCCATGGCAGATTTTATACCCGACAAATTACTTCTTTTTGAAAAAGTACTTATACTGAAATCACTGGCTATATTCAGTGAATCTCCGGAAACTATTTTGTCAGAACTTGCACCCTTAATGCAGGAAGATGAAGTAGAACAAGGAACGGTTTTATTTAATGAAGGGGATACAGGAGACTGCATGTATATTATTTATAAAGGGCAGGTGAAAATACACAAGGGATCCACCACACTTGCTATTTTGAAAGAGAAAGAAGTTTTTGGCGAATTATCATTACTCGATTCAGAAACACGTTCAGCATCTGCCACAGCCAATTCGGATTGCTTTTTATTTAAAATTGATCAGGAACCATTTTATGAGCTGATGGAAACAAGGCCTGAAGTAGCAAAAGGATTTATAAAAATTCTTTGCCAACGGTTAAGGGCACAGAATGAGAAGGCAGTTGCATTACCTAGTTAAAACTCCGTTTTACCTTTTCAAAATTTTTCTGTTGGAAATCATTATAGTAAGCGTAAAATTCCCCGTTTTATATACTCAAATAGCAGAATTTAGTGGTTACAATTATTTTTTAAAGAAGGTTTAAATTCTTTAAACCATTAACTACCTTTAAAGTCATTAACGGAATCTGTTATTTTTCCTCCAAAAGAGTCCTTTGGACAAAATCATTGCTATGGATAGAAGAGACTTTCTGACTGCAAAGCGCAGAAAAAAAAATAAAGAGTTGGTGCATACCGCACAGCCCGAAACTACCCGACGTATTACCAGCGGCTTAAATCCCTATAGTGGACCCTGGACGGAAACTGAAATTATTCATCTATTGAAGCGGACAATGTTTGGTGCTAAGCGATCCGATATTGCTTATTTTAAAACTCGTACGGTTGGTCAGTCAGTAGATGAATTATTAAACCCCACCGCACCCCAACCGGCACCTCCAATTAAAGAATATGCAACATCAACAACAGTAGGTGTGAATGCAGATGGAAATATTGCACAAGGTACTACCTGGATAAATGATATTAATAGTGATGGTACTGTACAAAGTCAGCGTCAGGGTTCTTATAAAAAATGGATGACTGGAAATTTAATTAATCAGGACCGAAGCATACGTGAAAAAATTGTTTTATTCTGGATTGATCATTTTGGTAACGAAGCAAATGATGTGGGAATTACCAACTGGATTTATAAACAGCATGATTTGATAAGACAAAATGCATTGGGAAATTTTAAAACAATGATTGATCTTATTACCAAAGATGTTGCAATGCTTCGCTATTTGAATGGCTATCTGAATGTGGCTACCGCACCCGATGAAAATTATGGACGGGAATTATTGGAGCTGTTTACAATTGGTAAAGGACCCGGTAGCGGATATACCGAGAATGATGTAAAGGAAGTTGCAAAAGCATTAACAGGCTGGCAGATTAATGGAACCACATACACTTCTTTTTTTAATTCGACCCGTCATTCAACTGTTAATAAAACATTTTCTTCTTTTTTTAATAATACCGTTATCACCGGAAGAACAGGAGCAACTGCCGGACAACTTGAGCTGACAGATTTAATCAATATGATTTTTAATACCCAGGAAGTGGCAAAATTTATGGTTAGAAAATTTTACCGCTACTTTGTTTATTATGATATTGATGCTACTACTGAAGCAAATGTAATAACACCACTTGCTGATATTTTCCGTACCAATAATTATCAAATAAAACCCGTGCTTGCCACTTTATTTAAAAGTGAACATTTTTTTGATAAACTAAGTCAGGGTTGTTTTATAAAAACACCTGCCGATCAGGTAATCGGTGCACTGCGTGAGATGAATGCACAGTTTCCTGCACTCACCGATTGGGATACAAACTATGGCATGTGGAATTTCTTTTATGCAACAATGGTAAATACCGGACAAAATCTACATGATCCGCCAAATGTTTCAGGTCTTCCTGCTTTTTATCAGAAACCATTATATCATGAAATCTGGATCAATTCCGATTCATTGCCAAAAAGAAATCAATACACCGATTTTATGATCAACACCGGGTTTACAAGAAATGGTCTTCGGGTACGATTTGATTTGGTTCCTTACGTTTCTACGTTTTATAATCCCGGCAATCCAAACGATTTGATTGATGAAGCCATCCGATTGGTCTATCGGAATGAAGTAACAACTGAAACAAAAAAATTAATTAAAACACAGATACTACTCAGCAATCAGCAGTGGGATTATTACTGGACCAATGCATGGATGGCATACCAGGCAAGCCCGACTACAGCCAACTTCAATATTGTAAATACAAGATTGAAGCAGTTGTTTCAGTATTTATTTAACCTGGCAGAGTATCAATTAGCATAACGATCATTTTTTTATTTTAATAAAACAGAAATGAAAAGAAGAGATTTTTTAAGAAGCAGTATTCCGGCAGCAACGGTATTACCTGCCATTATTAATGGCTACTCTGTAAAGGCATTTAATGCCAGTTCACCATTGATACAGGCATTAATGCAAACAACAACTGATACGGATCATGTATTGGTAATTGTTCAGTTAAGTGGTGGTAATGATGGATTGAATACCGTAATCCCTATTTCAACTTATTCAAATTATTTTAATGCACGAAGCAACGTAGCAATACCACAGGCAAGTATTTTATCATTAAGTGGTAGTAGTGCAACGGGTTTGCACCCTGCCATGACGGGGATGCAAAATATTTTTAACGCAGGTAACATGAAAGTGATTCAGGCAGTTGGTTATCCGCAACCCAATTTTTCACATTTTAGAGCTACTGATATCTGGATGAGTGGAAGCAACAGTGATCAGGAAGTGTTTAGTGGTTGGGCAGGCCGTTATCTTGATTATGAATTTCAGGATTTTCCTATTGGGTATCCAAACGCCTCAATGCCTGATCCTCTAGCAATTCAAATTGGCTCAACTACATCACTTACATTACAAGGCCCCGTAGTAAACATGGGTATGAGTATCACAAATCCAACTACATTTTATAATCTGGTAAATAATACAACCGACCCGGTACCCAATACTCCAGCCGGTAAAGAATTATCTTTTTTAAGATTGGTTACACAACAAACTCAAAAATATTCAACTGTTATCCGTGCTGCTGCGAATATGGTTACAGTTCAAAATCCATATCCTTCAAACAATAGCCTTGCCGATCAATTAAAAATTGTTGCTCGATTAGTGAAAGGCGGTTTAAAGACCCGGGTTTTTATGGTGAGTTTTGGTGGTTTTGATACACATTCAGTACAGGTAAATGCAGCTGATCACAATACCGGCCAACATGCTATATTATTAGGACGGGTAAGTGATGCGATAAAAGCTTTTCAAGACGATTTAAAATTTTTACAAATTGAAAATCGTGTAACGGGGTTAACCTTTAGTGAATTTGGACGAAGAATAAAATCGAATTCAAGTACCGGAACTGATCATGGTGCCGCTGCTCCTATGTTTGTATTTGGGGCAAAAGTAGAATCAGGTGTGTTAGGCGATAACCCAGCCATACCTTCCAATGCTACCGTGAATGATAATGTACCTATGCAATATGATTTCCGCAGTATCTATTCTACCATTTTGGAAAAATGGTTTTGCCTCGATAAAACAGTTGTATCAGGGTTATTCCCTCCAGGCGTAAATTCACAATTACAATCATTACCATTGTTTAAAGCCGGCATTACCTGTTCGGGTGGAACAACCACACAAACAAATTCATTAGGTATAGATGGGATTATTACAAACGATCCCAATCCGTTTACAATTAGTACAAAGATTTCTTTCCGGACAGCAGGAGGTCATACACTCATACAGATAATCGACACCATGGGTAGGTTGATAAAAACATTATTAGAAAATGACTATCCTGCTGCAGGCACTTTCACAGTAGATTTTAATTCAGAAGGATTAGCTAATGGAATTTACTATGCAAGATTTCAAAATGGGGTAGTACAAAAAGTAAGACCCATGCTGAAAGTCAGGTAAAGCCCCCTGTCTCCACCAATGGCGGAGAACTTAGATCAATGATTCATTCCTTATAAGCATTATGCTGAAAGGAAATAGTTTTTAATTGAAATTTAAGTTTTCATCGTTGTTGCAATGAAAAATTTTAGCAAAAAATTTTTTTTTATTTCAAGTATTGCAATTGGCTTTTTAATCACTCGTTCTACCTCCGGCATTAATCCAATCGGTTATTTTTTGTTTATCAATCGTTGTTAGTTGACCACCCTGTGGCATAAAAGAGGGTATGCCATCAACGGCTCTTGCTTTTATTCTGTCTTTTGATGCAACAACATTTGCATCCGTGTCAAAATTTTTACCACCCTCCATTCCATTATTTAAATGACACGGTCCACAATAACCGTTTACAATTTGACGAACTAATACATATTTAGTTCCGTAGTTTAATAGTGTTGTTTGTGTAGTATCGGTACAACCTTTTTGATTTTTTACAGTAATAATAAAATTACCAGGAGCCAGGTTTGCAAAAAAACGTGAAGATTGAAATGCCCCATTATTTAAACTGTAAGTAATCGTGTCGCCAACCGGAGCCGAAATAGTTATCGTCCCATTATTAGCACCACCAACTGATTCAGTTTTTGTAAATTCAATTGTATAGTTTACTCCGGTGCAGGGGTCAAGGGGATCTGTTTTTTTACAGGACTGAACTACTAAAAATACCAGTATTAAAACAGCCAAATTTATTGTTAAACGTATTTTCATAATGAGGGTTTAGAGCCGCCTGCACCAAAAGAGTTTAATAGCTCATACTAATTTCTCTAAAATAGAAAAATTTCTTTACGCATTACAGGTTCTACTCCTTTTCATAAAAAATAATTTGGAACTAAATTTTTATAAACATATATTTGCAACAACGTTTCAAAACTATTTTTTGATTTTATCAAGCACATACCAGCGATTTATAGCAATCTTATTGATGGTGCTGTATGTATTTATTTTAACACCAGTATGGTTATGGCACAAGCATGACTATTCATACAATTCAAAATCATTAGCTGGTTCAGAAGTTAAAACAGAGTTGTTTGCTGGCGATTCAAAAACTTATTTCGAAGAAATTTGCGGAATATGTTCTCATAAATTTTCAGCTTATTGTGATAACCTTTCATTTTGTTTTGATATTCCATTCCTTTTACAAATAGACAAGACAAGTTTTTATATTCGGGCAATTGCTATACCTTCTTATTCTTATCTTCCAAATAAAGGGCCTCCTGCCGTTTCCTGATTTCTTATTTATGCTTCCAGCGCATATTTGTATTAACTGTCCGGTTATCATACATTTTCTTTCATAACAATTTGTATGAATAGTACGGTATTTTTACCAGATTTTAAAACGATAAAATGATATTATCAATTCAATCAACCATACGAAACACATACATCGAATGTTTTAATCAGATTAATTCGTTAATCTGTGCTTATAACACTATTTCAAAAAAAAATATAAAACGAACATGTACCGTTGCCATATTAACAATAATGAACTTCAGCAATAGTTATGCGATCGGAATAACCCGTGACAAAAGAATTACAAAGTTTATTCCGGATATAGGCAAAGTAACCTTTTCAGGTACAATCACCGATGCAGTTTCCAAACTTCCGCTTCCCGGTGCATCGGTTTATATTTCCGATATAAAAACCGGGGTTATTACAAATGAAAATGGCGAATTTAAATTTACTACTATTCCGACAGGCCATCACCTGTTGGAAATTTCGAACATTGGTTATACCAGTGTCGTAGAGCATATTGATATAGAAAAAGATCTTCAAAAAAACTTTGAAATGCAGACCTCTGTTATTGAAAACAGGGGTGTGATCGTTACTGGTGTAGCGGGAGCAACTTCGATCAGGAAAGCCCCGGTTCCTGTTTCTATAATCAGGCGTACAGATTTATTGCAAACTCCTGCCACTAATATCATTGATATACTTGCAAAACAACCTGGCATTTCACAAATACAAACCGGTCCCGGTATCTCAAAACCAGTTATACGGGGTTTGGGTTATAACCGTGTGGTAATAGTGAATGATGGGGTAAGACAGGAAGGCCAGCAATGGGGCGATGAACATGGAATTGAAATTGATGAAGCAAGTGTTTCAAAGGTGGAGATACTTAAAGGACCAGCTTCATTAATATATGGAAGTGATGCAATGGCGGGAGTTATAAATTTTATAAGTACTATTCCGGTTGCAGAGGGTACGGTGAAAGGAAACATATTAAGTAATTGGCAGACAAATAATAATTTGTTTTCTGTGAATGGAAATATTGCAGGTAATAAAAATGGGTTTAACTGGAATACATATATCAGTTCAAAAGATGCCGGCAGTTATAAAAATAAACTGGATGGCCGGGTTTTAAATTCTGGTTTTGATGAACTGAATTTTGGAGGTTATATGGGTTTAAATAAAAGCTGGGGATACAGTCATTTTATTTTCAGCAGATTTAATCAAAAAATTGGATTGATAGAAGGTGACAGGGATGATAATACCGGAAAATTTATTTTATATGCAGATTCTCCACTGGAGCATATAGCAAACAACGAAGAATTGACTTCAAAAGAAATATTTATTCCCCGCCAGCATATTGTACATTCAAAAATAGTATCTGATAATAATATTACCGTTGGTAAAAACAGGTTAAAACTAAATCTCGGATTTCAAAATAATCAACGAAGTGAATTTGGTAATCCGGAAGATGAAACCGAAAAAGAATTATTCTTTAACTTAAACACAATTAATTATAATGTGCAATGGGTATTTCCAGAAAAAAATGAATGGCAAATAGCTGCGGGTGTAAATGGAATTTTTCAAACCAATAAAAACAAAGGGGAAGAAGCTATAATCCCTGATTATCATCTTTTTGATGCAGGCGTTTTCTTGTATTCTCAAAAAGCGTTTAATAAAACAACTTTGAGTGGTGGTTTAAGATTTGACAACCGTAATATCAACTCCATGAAAATGCTGGATGGAGCAAGTATAAAGTTTGCTGATTTTAAAAAATCATTTTCGAATTTTTCAGGCAGCGCAGGAATTGCTATTGAACCTAATGATAAGGTTTCAATTAAATTTAATCTTGCCCGTGGTTTCCGTTCTCCAAATATGGCAGAGCTTGGAAACAATGGTGCACATGAGGGAACCAACCGCTATGAGTATGGAAGCACCCGTTTAAAATCTGAACAAAGTATCCAGTTTGATGCCGGAATAGAATTGGATTATAAACATATAAGTCTAAACCTGAATACATTTTTTAATGGTGTAAATAATTTTATTTACTACAGAAGATTAGCATCTGTATTTGGCGGTGATTCACTGGTGGATGCAGGTGGCCAGTTTTTTGAAGCATTCCGTTTCGATCAGGAGAATGCAAAATTGTATGGTTTTGAAGCAGGAATAGATATTCATCCCCATCCATTCGACTGGTTGCATTTTAAAAACAGTATTTCTTTTGTAAGGGGAAAATTTGATAATGCAATTGATAACAGCATCAACCTTCCTTTTATCCCTGCACCCAGGGTAATTACGGAACTAAAAACGGAATTTAAAAATACAGGTAAGGAATTAAGCAATTTATATTTTCATTTGGAAATGATAAATCAGTTTAATCAATCGCATCCATTTACTGCATACAATACTGAAACAGCAACTACATCTTATCTGCTGCTGAATGCCGGTGCTGGTTTTGATTTTGCAAGAAAAAGGAAAACAATTTTCAGTTTGCACTTAGCTGTTGACAATTTAACAGATAAAGCATATCAAAACCATTTAAGCAGATTAAAATACACAGATATAAATAATGTAACCGGCAGAAACGGCGTATTTAATATGGGGAGGAATTTTTCTATAAAGCTGAATATTCCTTTTAAAATAAAATAGACAACAGCCGGCAATTTAAAGCTGAGTGGGGTAGCACCACTGTGTCGTCTTTGCTGAAAAATTTCATACTTATTGAGGCTGCTTCTCTATTTTTGGAAAATGGAATTAAATTTTACTACACCATCGTTATTATTTCCGGCAATCAGTTTGTTGTTGCTTGCATATACAAATCGTTTTCTGGCTATAGCCAACCTGATCCGCAAATTGCACGATGAGTATATAAGTGGGCAGAAAAACAAACTGCTTCTTCACCAGATTAAAGGATTAAGAACCCGGATAAATCTGATTCGTTATATGCAGGGGCTGGGTGTTTTTAGTTTTCTTCTATGTGTGGTATGTATGTATTGTATTTATATAGACAGGCAGAAAACAGCGGGAATTATTTTTACGATTAGTCTTTTGAGCCTTGCGGTATCTTTATTTATTTCATTAGTTGAAATTATCAAAAGCACGAATGCACTGGAACTTGAACTGAGTGATATGGAGGAACTGGAAAAATCAAATTTTTTTAAAGATATTTTACCAATGAATGATGATGATCAAAGAAAATAAATATAGAAAATTGTTTTTGAATGTTGCTTTTATCATTTCAGCAGTGTTGATTCATTTTTCCTGTTCAAAGACCAGTGGAGGAAGTGGTGGTGTTGATAGTAACCACATACCGCTTGATATTAATGATACAACCCTGCCGTTAATTGTAATAGATAAACCAACGGCGAATCAGATTTTTGTAAGTGGTGATAACATAATTATTCAGGGAAAAGTAACAGATAATAGTTTATACAGAGGAACTATTAAAATTATTAATGATTTAAATAGTTTAATCTTATTCAATCAGTCGTATGAAATTCATGGGCAACCAGCTTATAATTTTGATGTACAATACAAAACATCTGTTACGGCAATATCAAATTACACCGTGATTGTCGAATTTGAAGATCATGGGTTAAATGGAACTACACAAACAGTGAAAGTAAAAGTAAATCCCTGATCTCATCAGGCTAATACGGGCCGTAATTTTCTTTCTCCAATCTGCTGGCGCCACATGGCATAATACAAACCTTTTTCATTCAGAAGATTTTCATGTGTTCCTGTTTCTACCACATCCCCTTTTTCCAAAACATAAACACGGTCAGCATGCATGATTGTACTTAGTCTGTGTGCAATTAAAATTGTTATCTGATTTTTTTGAGCAGATATTTCCCGGATTGTATGTGTAATTTCTTCTTCTGTCAGTGAATCCAGCGATGAAGTAGCTTCATCAAAAATTAACAATTTTGGTTTACGTAATAATGCTCTTGCAATTGACAGTCGTTGTTTTTCACCCCCCGATAATTTTAATCCGCCTTCACCAATCATCGTATCAAGCCCTTTCTCTGCTCTTGATAATAAATTATAGCAACTTGCTTTTTGTAGTACATCATTCAATTCTTCGTCAGTTGCTGAAGGATTTACAAATAATAAATTTTCTTTTATACTTCCCGAAAATAACTGTGTGTCTTGTGTTACAAACCCTATTTGATTTCTCAAATCTTCAAAATCAATTTCATTTTCATCTAACCCATTATAAAAAACATTTCCTGTTTGTGGTCTGTATAAGCCGACTAATAATTTCATCAATGTTGTTTTGCCCGAACCGGATGGGCCTGCAAATGCAATTGTTTCGCCAGTTCTAACGGTAAAATCAATATTATTAATTGCATTTTGATTTGCAGTTTGATGTTTAAAACCAACATTTCTGAATTCCAAAGATTCAATATCACCAAGATGTTTGGGATTCGCAGGTTTTGGCTCCGGTTTTTTACTCATCAGGTTTTCAAAATTTTCTAATGAAGCTTGTGCTTCACGATAGGTAAGAATAATGTTGCCAATTTCCTGCAAAGGACCAAATACGAAGAAAGAAAATATTTGCATGGTAACTAATTGTCCTGCATCCATTTTTCCCTGGTAAATAAATAGCATTAAAAGAAACAAGATGACCTGGCGAAGTGTATTTACAAAAGTTCCCTGTACAAAACTGATACTGCGAATTCTTTTTACTTTGGTTAATTCAAGCCCTAATATTTTAAATGTATTTTTATTTAATCGATTTACTTCCTGTTGAGTAAGACCTAAGCTTTTTACCAGTTCAATATTCCGTAATGATTCTGTAGTAGCGCCGGCAAGCGCAGTGGTTTGCCCAACAATTACTTTCTGAATTGTTTTTACTTTTTTACTTAACAGGTTTGAGATAATGGTAAGCAGAAAAATACCGCCGAAATACACAAATGGCATACTCCAGGAAATTGTTGAGGCATAAACCGCAACCACAATAATTCCGATAAGTACAGGAAAAAGTATATTAATAAAGGAAGACACAAATTTTTCAGTATCAATCCGTACTTTTTGCAATACACTTAACGTTTCTCCGCTTCTGGAATCTTCAAACTCATGATAAGGAAGTTTCATTGCATGTTGAAGCCCCTTGGTAAAAACGCTGGCTCCAAATTTTTGTGTAATGAGATTCAGAAAGTAATCCTGAAAAGCTTTTGCAATACGGCTAATCATGGCAACCGAAATGGATGCGAGTAATAACCAGATGACACCGTAGATATTTATTTTTTTTACAATTTTTTCAATTACACCTGCATCATTAATCTTTACACTGGTATCAATAACGGTTGTATTCGAAAAGAGAAAATCATGCCAGCTAAATGGGGTTGTTTTCTGGTGGTAGGTTCCAAGATTAATCAGTTTACCAAAAATTATCGGATCAAAAAGCGAAAATCCAATATTGATTGCAGCAAGTAATAAAACAAGAGCAACTAACCATTTATAGGGTTTTAAGTATTGTGCAAGTATTTTCATTTTTATAAAAGAGTAATAGGTTTAAAAAGTGGTGCAAGTTCGTAAAAAATATCAACTTAAAGTACAATCAATTTTTGATAATTTTTTGTCTGATTCGTATGCCTGAACCCGTTATTTTTGTTTCAAGTATGAGAAAAATCCTGGTTGATCTGCACCGTCTTGGCGGCAATAAATTTAACGGCCTTTATCATTTCAGTTATCAATTGGGAAAGCATTTAGTCTCTTCACCTCCTGATGATATGAAACTGTATTTTTATTTACCGAAATCACAATTCGGAATCTTTGGGGAAAAAGTATTTTATGTACCGCAGCGAAGCCGCGATAAATATTACCGGTTCGGTACAAAAAAATTTGACATCTGGCATATCACTACCGCTATTTCATGGTACCGGCCTTTCAATAAAAAAACGAAAAATATTTTTACTATTCATGACCTTAATTTTCTGAATGAGGAAGAATACAAAGCAAGCAGCAAGAAAAATTATTTGCAATTAATTCAGCAACGGGTTAATCGGGCCGATTATCTGACATTTATTTCGAATTTTGCATATGAACAGGCGCAACAGTATTTGAAATTAGGGAAAAAGCCTTTTTCGGTAATTTATAATGGCTGTAATATTCCCAATATTCAAGATATAAATGAACCAGCGTATTTACCCAAAAAGCCTTTCCTGTTTAGTATCGGGCAATTACATTCCAGGAAAAATTTTCATGTATTGCCACCGTTACTTACAGGTAACGATGACGAGCTGATTATTGCAGGAATAAATGATACATTGTATGCTAAAAAAGTAATGGACGAGGCACGGCGTTATAATGTTGAAAAAAGAGTAAAGTTGATTGGCACAGTTACAGAAAATGAAAAGCATTGGTATTATAAAAATTGTAAAGTGTTTGTTTTTCCCAGTATCGGCGAAGGTTTTGGTTTACCAGTTGTTGAAGCCATGTATTTTGGTAAACCCGTTTTTTTATCAAAATATACCAGCTTACCCGAAGTGGGAGGCAATGCAGCTTATTACTTTAATGATTTTAGCCCGGAAAGTATGCAACATGATTTTGAAAAAGGAATGAATGACTTTAAAAACAACAACAGGATGACAGCTATTAAACAACAAGCTGCATCGTTTGACTGGAATAAAACCGCCAAAGAATATTTGGAGATTTACAGAAATCTTAGTTCAATATAAAATTCAACGTATGCCATTAAAAAATTATATAAACCTTAGGAGATATATTAAAAACTGGTTTTTATATTTTAAACGAAAATATTTTAAGTCAAACAAAAATGCGGTTTACACCACTCGTGGCCGCAAATTGCAAATTGAAGTACCCGATCAGTTTTTTTATGTGTTTAAAGAAATTTTTATGGAGGATTTTTATGAAGCAGACAAGCTTTTCCTGCATATTCCTTCCAACGCAACGATTGTAGATATTGGTGCCAATGTGGGGTTCTTTAGTTTTTTAATAGCTGCAAATAAAAAGGATGCAACAATTTATTCTTATGAACCCATGGAAAATAATCTTGAGCTTTTTCGATCTAATATTAAACGTAATCCGGGCATCAGTAAAGCAATTAAAACAGAAAAAAAAGCAGTAACCGGCGAAGAAATTCAATCTATAAAACTTTTTTTTGATGCGATTCATTCCAACACGGTAATTGCTTCTATCTATGAAGATTTTTCAAAAGATAATACGAAGGTTGTAGAAATTGAAGCCATCAGTTTGGCTGAGATAATCAGAAAAAATGATTTGAAGATAATTGATATGCTTAAGCTGGACTGTGAGGGCAGTGAGTATCCGATTCTGTATGATTCGCCGTCCTCTGTGTGGTCACTGATTAAATGTATTTGTATAGAGGTACATGAAATGGATAAAGAAAAAAGGAATCATTCCTATTTATCTGCTTTCTTAAAAGATAAAGGCTATCAGCAAAAAAGCAGACTGGATGCCAATGGTTGTCATTATCTTTTTGCTTGGAAATAATTTCATCGCTTTTTTTATTCATAAAGATGCTGAACCATTTTTTCAAACTGGGGTTGATAGCAAAAATCATTGGCGCCTTTCCCTTCTACATTTACATTGGGGCATTGATGATACACTTCCAACAAACGGGTTGCTTTCATTCCTTCTGCCAATGAAAAAGGAAATGACTGGTTACCAATAAATAATTTACTACCTGCAATAATTGTGGCTAATTGTAAAAAATTATTTACCGGGATATATTCAATATCAGGCAACATTTTTTTCATTTCTTTCCATTCTTGTTCTACTCCTACAAAAATTTTCTTTTTATATTTTTTTAAAAAAGAATAAGAGATTGCGGGTGCATTATAACGCTGACTCCGGGCAATAACAAGATGTTCGCTCCAGTTCTTATCGGGTTGCACCTGTAGCCAGGGTTCTGACAGATCGGCCCGGGTAGCAAACAAATAAAAATACCAGCGGCATATATTGCCTTTGCTTGTCGGAAAAGGATACATTCTGATCAGGTCAAGATCAAAATCAATTTTTTGATTGGTGTAAACAGAACAGGATTTTATATAAGATTGCAAGGATAAAAGCGGTTCAAGCATTTCATACATCTTTTCATTCAACATTACCCCATTCAACGGGTGTGGCTTTTTACCATAATTGCCCTGTTGTTCCAGGTTTAAACAAAAATGAATTTCCTTGGTGCCTGCCAGTGCACGGGTAGCTGGCAGCGAATAAATCAAGTCTCCGGCATTGCCGCTATGCTTAAAAAAGTAACCGCTTTTCACTGGTACATTCAGATCAACAGGAATGTTTACATTATTAAGTCGTTCAAGAAATTTATAATTTTTATATTCTTCTGCATCCTTAATTTTTAACAGCAGGGATGCTATAAATGATTTTTTTTTATACTCAGGCATACCATCAACATTTTTAAATCTAAAATATATTATCCTTCTATCCTGCCCAACCCTCTCTATCCAAACTTCTATACTGAATTGCTTCTGCCAAATGTTCTGCTTTTATGTTTTCACTACCTGTTAAATCAGCAATGGTTCTTGCTACTTTTAATATTCGATCATAGGCTCTTGCAGAAAGACTTAATTTTTCCATTGCTGTTTTTAAAAGATTCTGACTTGGCGTATCAATCACACAAATTTCTTTCAGCATCTTACTGCTGATTTGTGCATTGCAATAAACGCCGGGATTGTTCTTGTATCGTTCTTCCTGTATCTCTCTTGCTTTTATTACCCGTTCACGAATTGTGGATGATTGTTCAGTGGATTTAGCTGATGAAAGTTCACTGAATGCAACGGGTGTTACTTCCACATGCAAATCAATCCGATCAAGTAATGGCCCGGATATCTTATTTAAATATTTTTGAACAGCACCCGGTGGGCAGGTGCATTCTCTTTCCGGATGATTATAAAAACCACAAGGGCATGGATTCATGGATGCTATCAACATAAATGATGATGGAAAATCCAATGCAACTTTTGCCCGTGATATGGTTACTTTTCTTTCTTCCATCGGTTGACGCATTACTTCCAGTACCGTTCTTTTAAATTCCGGTAATTCATCTAAGAACAAAACGCCATTATGAGCCAATGAAATTTCTCCCGGTTGTGGTATGCCGCCGCCGCCAACTAATGCAACATCTGAAATAGTATGATGCGGTGATCGGAATGGTCTTTTAGAAATTAATGTAGAATTTTCTGGAAGCTTTCCAGCTACAGAATGAATCTTTGTTGTTTCCAAAGCCTCCTGTAACGTAAGCGGTGGAAGAATAGTCGGTAATCTTTTTGCAAGCATTGTTTTACCTGCACCCGGAGGTCCAATCAATATTGCATTATGACCACCTGCTGCTGCAATCTCCAGGGCACGTTTAATATTTTCCTGTCCTTTCACATCTACAAAATCAATTTCAAAATCGGATTGTGCATGTGCAAATTCTTCACGGGTATTCACCACTACAGGTTCTAATCCTTTTTCACCATCTTCAAAAAATTTTATCACTTCATTGATATGCTCTACGCCGTAAACATCAAGATTATTTACCATACCCGCTTCCCGTGCATTCATTTTTGGAACGATCAATCCTTTAAATCCTTCTTTGCGTGCCTGGATAGCTATCGGCAATGAACCTCTGATGGATCGTATTTCACCATCAAGACTCAGTTCACCCATGATAATATATTTATCTATTGCCTCATGATTTTTTATTTGCTTACTTGCCGCCAATATTCCAATAGCTATCGGAAGATCAAAAGCAGTTCCACTTTTTTTTATATCTGCAGGAGCTAAATTCACCACTACCTTTGTACGTGGCATTGCGTAACCATGCGATTTCATTGTACTCTCCACCCGCTGCATACTTTCTTTCACCGCACTATCTGCCAGCCCCACCAGCACCTGGCCGATATTCGTACTCATGGCATTTACTTCCACAGTTATTGTTATCGCTTCTACACCATAAACAGCACTACCAAATGTTTTCACTAACATGCAATGAAGATAGGGAATTCAGTCTTTAGTCGCAGGCATCAATCAGCAATTGAGAATTTGATATTGGTAACCTGCCTGCCGGTAGGCTGGTTAGGCTTTAGCGCATTGTGTTTGTTTTAATATTGAGATATTGATAATTAGAAAGCCTCTTGCAATTTGAAATTTTAAATTTAAAATTTGCAATAATCTTCAATCTAAAAATCTTAAATCTTCAATCTCCTTACCTTCGCCGCATGTCCAACCCACTACCTCACGATCATATTATACCTTTTAAAGATTCGGGAAAGAATAAAAAGCAACAGGTAGCCGAAATGTTTGATGGCATAGCAAGCCGGTATGATTTTATGAACCGCTTTCTTTCTGCTGGTATTGATATTAGATGGCGCAAAAAAGCGATTAAGGAATTTAAAGCAGATAGTCCAAAAACATTGCTTGATATAGCCACAGGCACAGCCGATATGGCAATACTTGCAAGCCGAATAATAAATGTGGAAAAAATAGAAGGTATTGATATTAGTAAAGAAATGCTTGAACTGGGAAAAAAGAAAATTGAAAAAGAAGGACTTACTCATAAAATCCACTTACAAATTGGCGATTCAGAGGCAATAAATTTTCCTTCTAATTCGTTTGATGGCGGGATGGTGGCATTTGGGGTAAGAAACTTTGAAAATTTGGAAAAAGGATTAAGTGAAATTTATCGGGTATTGAAGCCAGGAGCTCAGTTTATTGTACTTGAATTTTCAAAACCAAAAATGTGGGTAATGAGTAAATTTTATAATTTGTATATGGGCATTATAGCCCCGAAAATGGCGGGATGGTTCAGACAAAATAAAAAAGCTTATCAATATTTATGTGAATCAGCACATGCATTTCCCGAAAGAGAAGAGTTTGTAAAAATTTTAAAAAATACCGGTTTTTCCGATACCTCCTGTAAACCGTTAAGTCTAGGAATATGTTGTATATACACAGGCAGAAAAAAGTAATATCTATACAGGCATTCATATTGCTTTCTTTTTTCATTTTTCCCACTATCAAAATTGCGGCGCAAAAAAGCTATTATGGTTCTGCAGATTGGAATCAAATGGAGCATGACAGCAAACCCTATTATTTTGGAATTACACTGGCGGGCAACTCGGCACGTTTTCATACCGAAAAACATCCACGGTTTTTATTAGATGATAGTGTATATGTGGCTGAGCCATTAAACAGTGGCGGATTTGGATTAGGATTATCTGCAACCGTAAGAATCAGTAACCGTTTTCAATTCCGCTTCAATCCACAATTAATTTTCGACGAGAGAAATATTTTTTACAAACTAAAATATCCGGATATAGACGGAACCGAGGTAACCAAAAAAGTAGAATCGGTTATCATGTCATTTCCCGTGCATTTAAAATTTCAAAGCGACCGTATTGGAAATTTCAGGGTTTATATGTTTGGCGGTGTCAAGGGTGATATAGATATGGCGAGCAATGCCCGGGCAAAACGTGCCGAAGATTTGGTAAAGATTAATAAATATGATTATGGAATTGAATTCGGTGTAGGATTTAATTTTTTTAAGCAAAGTTTTATTTTCTCACCGGAAATAAAAATCAGCAATGGCCTAGGCAATATTCACAGCCGGGATGCTGCATTAAAATATTCTTCAGTGTTTGATAAAATACAATCGAGGATGATTGTGTTTTCAATACATCTGGAAGGGTAAACCCTCTGTCTCCTACTTGTCCCGATTTTTTCTGGAAAGGGAAACTTAGGTCAATCAAACATTATATATTTGATTTTATTTAAAGAAGAAAGATTTTCTATTTGAACCAGGCTATATTACTACTATTAAACTTTCGTTGCGTCGCACTCTTGTACTGTTGTAATTCTATTCTGCATTTTTGAAAAGCCAGGGCTGTGTTCCGGCAAGTCCCGCATATTGCGGGATTTGGGGTTAATAATCAAACTCCCTTCGCTGCATATTCCATCTTACTCCCAATGTAAATGCTGTAGTTTTTTGTGATGTTATAGGTGTAGTCTTTGTATCCTGCTTACGGTACAATGCATTCAACTCTATAAAAAGATTTTCTTTTAATTCATATTGCACAAGCAGCGAACCATAAAACACATTTGTTTTCCATCCACTGCCAATTGAATAACCAAAGTCTGCATTACGTAAAGGCGGTGTATTAGGATAAAAAATATTACTGCCATAACTAATCGTGCTGTTCGAATCTTTTCCCTGTGTATAATAAATCAGTTTTGCATTCACCAACCATTTAGGTGCCGGTTGGTAGCGGGCAATACCAATCCATTCGCTAAAGTTGGCGCCCAGCGGATGAGCAAGTGGTTGATTGTAATGTGTAAAATTTGCGACCGAGTCACGATGTGAATATGTAAACGGGCGGACACGGTTATGTTCCAGTTGCAAATCAAGATTTTTAATATTGAATGCATCAATATATTTTGCGCCAACCTGTATAGCCCATTTATTTGCCCACCAGCCACGATTCTTTTTTATTTCACTTAATA
This sequence comes from Bacteroidota bacterium, assembly GCA_031362085.1. Taxonomy (GTDB): domain Bacteria; phylum Bacteroidota; class Bacteroidia; order Chitinophagales; family Chitinophagaceae; genus VBAR01. The sequence continues at coordinate 23,335 of JANLSA010000093.1, forward strand.
CAAATTCATCCAATACAATCTGGTTATAGAATTGAAACTTTTTTGCAACATTCGCTTTAAAATCAACTCCGACTATTGAGTTATCAAAACTTCCACTCTGCTGTTCGATAGAGCGATAAAAAATAATGGGATTCAGATAACCAAAATCAAAACGGTCTTTTCTTCCAAATATGACCGCTTCAAATAACCCCATATTTAACCATTTGGTAATGGCAATATCTAAATGGTGTATAGCCGCATATTTTTTTGGTATCAATTTGTCACCCCCGGGGAAATGTGCATTGCTGAGTTCTGCAAAAATATTCTGGTAATTAATTTTCCAGATTCTGGTATTCAGTTTTAAAAAAAGCATATTGCTCGAAAAATCACTAAGCAATAAACTGCGGTGACCATTGCCAATAAAATTTTTATCATACCCAAAAGCGATATCAATATATTTTGCTGCATTGAATGTGATATATCCCCTTGCATCGAAATAATCGTAGGCATTTGTTTTAAATGGTTTGTAAAAACCATTTCCAGGTACGGCTTTTCGTTCATTGACCCATAGCTGTGCATATGTTGGTACTCTTTCCTGGTTGTCGGTGAGATAAGTATAGAAGCCGATTTTATTGGCGATCCTTCCCCTCAATGTAAGCCCCCTGGTATTCAGGAAAAGATTCTGGTCATAGTTGTTTTCTTTGCCATAGGTAAACTGAATAACCGGGCTCAATGCCAAATCAAAATCTTTTACATGCACTTCATAAAGATTAGCGGGAGTTTGATAAAAATTTTTGCCGATTGGTTTTTTGCTTTTAAAGTTGGATTGATTGCCACTCCATTCAATATTATTCAATAACAGGCTTTGCTGATTATAGGAGTCAATTTTATTAGCAGGCCCAACGATTCTACCCGGTGCGTTTACAGCAGCAACTATACTGCGGCGGCTAAAGGGTTTTGTTTTTGAAAAATTAAAAAAGGAGTCAGTTCCACCTTTTATCTCCAATCTTTCCAGTAAAATATTGGCTTTATCACCCTGCGGAAGAAAAGTGGTTTGAGTTTGTGCATTGTTTGAAAAAAAAACTAAAAGAATAAAGATTATATATCTCCCTTTTACTTGTCCCGATAATTTCGGGAGGGGATGGAGGTGAATTTTCTTAAATTGCATGGGTCAGGTATTAGATATCAGGCAACAAAATATGCAAAAATATTTGATTAAGTCAGCTTTGGTGGTCAATGAAGGCACTATTAAAAAT